>CAWEPS010000028.1:0-13798 GCA_963811005.1 uncultured bacterium | reverse complement strand
CGCGAGGGGAACAATTCAACGCGTCAGCGACCCATACGCAGTTGGTGTCTTTGATTATTAAGGGTTGGACAAGCAACCCTTAATCGCCCCTCCCGCGCAGGGAGATAGAAAAATATTCTTCGACAAGCTCAGAATGATAGTAGAAAAAAGGATTGGGGTTAAAGGGGTGCTTATTATAAGTACCCTGTTACCCTACCTCAACCGCATGAACACTGTATTAGGATAATAAAAGCTCAGGATCTCTTGATAGCCAAAACCTTGTCGCACCATTTCACGAGCACCCCATTGGCACAAGCCAAGATGATGGCCAATTCCTTTGCCCGTAAATGTGAACGTCCCATCTTTATGAGTTATGGAAAAATAAAAGCTTTTTACTTTAGGGCGCAGCAAAGAGTAGATCTTTTTACCGCTGAGCATCACGACCCTTTTATCGGTGTACACAGCAACTTTTTGCACCAAGCCTGCCGCATCTTTTTTTACAATTTTAATCTGCTTAATCTTTTTAAGATGTGGCAATTCACGTTTAAGGGCCATGATTAAGGCTTGTTCTGAATAGTGCGATTGCCATGCATATACCTTATACGTCTTACAATAATTGCATGGATAGCGGCGCGCTAAATAGGGAACTTTTTCAAAATCAAATCCTGCAATGCGTGCAGGTACCACACTGCCACAACATGCATCAAACATAGCCAAAATTGGCTGCCCTTTATAGGCCAAGAAAATGCCGCGTGTCTGCTCTACTGCCGTTCTGAGTAAATCGGTGCCATGGACCCCATTATAGGTTTGGTGCACATTCGTCTTTTTCATATGATTAAAGCAGTTTGCTGTTGCTGTGAACGTTTAACCATTGCTATAGCATACGTGCGCGATGCTATGACACATACCTTATTAATTTCCAACGGCCAGCCGGGCCAGGTTTCGGCATGCAAAACACAATAAGACATAATCTTCTAGATCCAAGTTATTGATTAAGAATGTTTTACCTTTATCACGAGCCACCAAAAAGCCCCCTTGATACTGTTTGCCATCAAATGCTATATGCCCCTGCAATGGATTAATGTATGCCTGTGCACGCGTAAACTTTCTTATCATTCATATACAAAATACCATGATGTTCCCTATGGCAGTGTTATCATTTTCAATGAAAGCCGATGCGCCAGATCATGGGGATCAACCACTAAAAACCCCGCCGGTACGACCATGTGCCACCACATGGCCAACAGATCGAATCTTCTCATCTAATAACACACCGAACTTTGTATGAAGCTCTGCCTGCTACAATAATTTCAACGGCTTATACTAGGCCGTTTTTGGTTTCTGTGCCGGCTCTCATGATTTTTGACTGCTTTGGATCATCTGGCTGCGTGCGCATTGTCTGTTGTACAGCCTTTGTTATTCATGCATTTTTTTTTATTTTTTGGTAGACGTGCAACCTTGGGCAGTTCCGGCTTTGTTAGTTCATACGGCCCTGGTGATGCCCCATACTGCACCACTGATACTGTATCTTGTGTGCAGGTAACAATACACTGATCCTTGATATGTTTTCTACCAAATACAAAGGTGCCATTGATAGGGCTCACCAACGCACTGTGCCACGTAGTGCTGTTGCCGTTAAAGGTCAGATGCCCTTGGCGTATACCAAGCCTTACAATAGATGCCTTCATATGTTTTTGCGTTACAGTGCCATCGTTACCACAAATAATAAATCCATCTGCTGATACTAATGACCACAAAGCGGCTGATTGTACCTTGCCTTGAGCCAAGCATACACGCTTATCTAAGGGAAGTTGTGTGGCATGGGCACGAGTGGCGCCATCCACACGCACAGCAAACTGAATAACCTAGATGTTAATGTCATGACTTCGCAACCACGCTACAATATCTGCAGGAACAGGAATTTTTTCATCGACACCTTTATTGGCCATTGCATCAGCACTGCTATTCTCTTCACGCATGATATGTACAATATCATAGGTACATGATGCAAGCATCTGCTTGGCAAGGGCATGTAATGGTTTAAGCTCGGGATGTTTTACTTTATAATGGCCATGCAATTGCCGTACTAAAAGCTGTGAATCAGAAAGAATCATGAGTTGATCATCGCCACGTAAATGTTTTTTATATAAAAAATCCCCAATAATAAGGCCAGATATTCGGCTTGATTATTGGTCTTGGTGCCCAAATAAAAACCATGTTGTTCAAATGGCATATCATCTTTCATAAGATAGATACCTGCTCCCGCTTTGCCAGGACTATTACGAGCAGCACCGTCAACAAAAAGCTTCCAGTAGCTCGCATCTAAGGGAATTGTGGATGATTGAGTTGATGGTTGATAGAAAAGAAATAATTGCTTATGTATCTGCTGTTAGGAAGGTTTTACGTGGGATGGATGCTCTGGGGATTCAAGATATAAGAATCGGTAACAATCTTTGCATTGCAACAGTCTATTACGCTACAACAACACCATCTTGATCAGAAACTTTATAAAAACAGGCGCTACATATGCCATTAATACAGGCACTACTGGATCAGCTACCCGAGAGCGATTGCTGCATATTTTTCCAGCCACCAATGGGCACATTACGCTCTTTTTCTGGTCGTACTTCTCATAGCATCATGAACACGCTGCGCTAACTCAACACGCTTGGCCGTCAATGCGATCAAAGCATCCTGCACTGTTGTGTACTGCTTTGCTTGTACTTCTTTTTTTTGTTCGTACGCTTTAGTAGCAGCCTCAAGTACCGCCCATGCCTCTAACAACTCTTTTTCATGAGTATGCTGTTGTGCCTTTATAGCGTCAAGTTCCGTTTTAATTGATTGGTATTCTTTATGATTAGTAACATTTTCAAGGCGTACTTTTTTAGCCTGCTCTTGTTCTTCTAGTGCCTTCATATCAAGCTCTTGAGCATCAACTGCTTTTTGAGCTTTAGGGACCGCCTGCAGTGCATCTTCAAGCTGACTGCGCGAAAGCTCTTCTTGGTGTTTGTGATGATCTATTTCTTTGTCGAGAGCCTTGAGCTGCTGCTCAAGTGCTAAGATATCGCGATCGAAATTGATAAGTGCGATAAAGGTCCCAAATGGAGTCTCGATTCATATACTATCCTCGCTGAACCTTTCTGTTTGCAGATCTTAATTTAAGCTGGATATCTGGTGGGCCCACCAGGATTTGAACCTGGGACCTCTCGGTTATGAGCCGATTGCTCTAACCGCTGAGCTATGGGCCCGATATCTGCTTATATTTCACATCATTTAGTCCAATAAGATTAAAACAAATTATTATCCTTGGCAAATAATATAAATGTCGCTACCGCGCAAACAAGAGCCTATACCCCTCTATCATGGCACCTACCAGGTAGGCTTAGGCTCTGTCGCACAAAAAAATATTGCATTCGTTTATACTTCATGCCTAGAATAGGATAAAAAAATTACCCCCTCATAGATTTATATAAGGAACTCATATGCATATTTTTATAGTCGCACTTAGTGTTATATTCAGCAGCAGCATGCAGGCGAGCAGCAAAGCTGCTCACAACACTTATATTGAATACCATGAAGATAAGCAGCGCATAATCTATACACACCCTACAATAACTGCAATCTTTGATAAAGAAACTCAAGAACATCAAGCCTTTCTGATTCAGGATGGTCCGTCAACGCCACAACATTTGGCTAAGCCTGATGAAATTTTTATGAAATTAAAAAAATTGCAGGCGCAGCAAGAGTATGAATCTAAAGCTCATGTTCATGCTATAAGAAATAATATAGCGCGTCATGACAATAAGCGGATTATTAGTTATACAAGCCACAACTTGCAAGCATACTATTCAAAAACCAATAAAAAGTATTGGGCATATGTATTAGGCAATGGCTCGAAGATTTGTATGCCCAACGATCAAGCCAAGAATACCTTTAAGGATCTTAAAACACGATTTTTTGCCACTTCACGGCCCAAAGATCGCATTCAAAAGTTTAAGACCTTATAATATATATCCCCTAGCATCATGATTCTTGATCATCATATGCCAACAGGCTCTTGCCGGCTGGCAATCAAGATATAATCTCTTGCATAACATGCTTATTAAAGTTTTTTAATAGTGCTTTTAAAAAAGTGCGCTATTTCTTGTACGCTTCTTGATGATCTCGCTGTCTCTAAGGCAAGATCATATAATTCATCCCCATCAACATCAAGAACACAACCATTACGACTCAAAAATGTAAGTGTTGTCAGTAAACCTGTCCGTTTATTACCATCATAAAAAGCATGGTTTTTTATAATATGAAAAAAGTAGATAGCAGCCAAATAATGGATTTCATGCTCTTCCTCTTGCCCATATTCAATCACATCCAACGGATGCTGTACTGCTGATTCGAGTAATCCTCGATCTCTAAGGCCTGGCATACCCCCAAATCTAGCTATGACATCATCGTGTAGCCTTATAACATCCGCCACATCAATCAAAATAATGAACAGATGATAATTCATCATGTCTTGGCTAGCTTCTTAAGGACCGCCTCGTATTGATCCATAATATCATGAGCAGTTTTTGAAATAGCGTCTTGTCTTTTTTTATAGGCGCTTATGTTTTTCTTGTTGGGTTTGATAATTAACGTATCGCCGATAACTATAAGTTCTAAATTGGTTTTATCATTGATACCCAATACATCCAAGATAGGCTTATCTATAATTAAAGCCAAACTATTGCCATGTTTTGTAAGTTTTTTAGCCATATTTTGCTTCCTTAGATTTAATGCATATACCCTATATCATCTGTATATACATTGTATCAAAATACAATGATAAAAAGCTATAACTTTACAAAATACTATCAATGAAACAGTAAAAAATATCTATTCTTGATCATCATATGCCAACAGGTCTCCCGGCTGGCAATCAAGATATAATCTCTTGCATAGCCATCATCTGGTGATGTATATATGTATAAAAAAAGGGGATACCATGAAATTTGCTATTTTTAGTACCATGCTGTTATGTCTACCAATCGTTGAGGTATATGCCTTAGAAAAAGATGGGGTACAGCGCCATGAAACAGAAGAATCAACGGTCTATACGTACTTGTCATTCACTGCTCGTTACAATAAAAAAGATAAGACTTTTTCAGCCTTTTTGACTACGCCTTCCAACCCGCAAATTCTTTTATCGGCTCCGCATACCGTGTATGCACATTTAAAAAAGTTACATGAGGCAGCACCGATAGAAAAACAAGAAGAAAAAGTATAATTATTGCGTCCATGCGGACAATAATGCTATGTCTTAAATATATAATAACGTGCAACACTACGCAGGAGATTGGTAGATGTATTTTTTTGTTATTCTCAATCTACTCATGAGCATAGGCATACAAGCAGCTGAATTAAAACAGGCATTTCCTGAGAGAAATGGCATCCAGTATCATGAAAATGAGACCATGATCGCCTATACCAATACTATCGAAAGCGCACTGTATAATAAATTGGATAAATGCTACCATGCTTTTACCGTATATCCCAATCTTAGTACACCGCGGCCATTGCGCAATCCACAAATGATTTTTAATGCATTAAAAACATTATATGGAAAGCCTGCAGCAACAAAATGAAGCATTTAACGTGCTTTTTCCCCCAGCCATCGCCCGGTATAAAACCAATATATATACACCAAACTCGTTAAACCATTTACTAGGTTAAATGATCCATACAAGACAACAAATTTAATAACGGGGCTTTCAAATGGAATGAGTGACATCCCGTATGAAAGCGGTATAAATAGCACAAGAGCACTCACAATCCGAACCCACATCACCAGCTGCACATTACCGGTTCCACGCAATGCTCCAGCAAGAATAAGTTGCAAAAGATCAAAGAATATTAAAAGACCAACCGCTGGAAATACCGTTGCCGCAAAATCAGTAAATGCATGCTGTCGATCAAAAATGCCAATAAGAGCGTGGGCATTGATAATAAACAAACCAATACTACATACCACGAGTGAAGATGCAAGGATTATGATCGTTTTTGTTATATTTTTTATGGCATCAAAATGGCCGGCTCCAAATTCATTACTTACCAATAATGTTGCTACCTGCCCAAAGGCAACAACAGGTACAAATGCTAATGTTTCCATATCCTTGATAACGCTCATGGAGCCAAGTGCATAAGCACCCATAGGGGCTATAAGACGCACCATCCACAACCGCTCTATCTGCAAGGCTGCTTTATCCAAGGTAACAGGCCAACTTAATGAAAAAATTGATTTCATTAATGCCCATGAACTCTGCCTAAAGCGCATATTATATATCTTATATTCAGGCTTGGCTGTAATATACCATATGGCTGCACCAAACATTGTCATATATTGGAGAGCAAAGGCAGCTGCAGACCCCTGAAAGCCGCGCGCGACAAATCCAAACATGCCAAAAATCAATGCATAATCAAAAAAGATAAAAACAATTGCCCCCACTATAAATAGATACATCACTGCTTTGGTATTTTTTACACCGCGCAAAAAGCCAACAAGCGCTGAAAATAAAAACATACAGGCTATGCCCACTGCACGCAGCTGCAAATAAGGAATGCAATCACCAGCTATTGAATCTGGGATGCACAATGCAGAGCAAATTAAACCTGCCCCATAGTAGAAAAATAACGCGATGAATAATCCAAGTATCCCGGTGAGCCACACCGCTGCAACAGCAGACTTGCCCACCATCTCATAATCTTTTTGACCATGATAACGGCCACATAAAATAACAGCGCCTACGCCGACTCCCTCAGCAATCTTAGTAATAAAAATAGTTAACGTGTTGGCAATACCAAGGGATGCATAACAAGATGTTGATTTTAAATAGGCTACACACTGCGCATCAATCAACCCAATCATCGTATATAAAACAAGTGCAACAATAAATTCAGGAAAAAAGTAGCGTAAGATCGATTTATAGGGTTCTGGTAGCTGAGGCATCAACCAAGCGAGACTATCTTTAAGAGGCTTTTTGGTTGGCGCTGTTGGCATCATGGGGTTATTCATACTAGAACCTCCTGTCGTTGTATTAGTTCCTGCACCTGTGCAGTTGGTTCTTTGGTGTACACTATAGTACCTTCACAGATTGTCATAGCAACTGAATAATCATGGGTATCCAAGACTACAATATCTGCATCATACCCTACGATCAGCTGCCCTTTTTTATGCTCAAGTCCCAATTGCCGTGCTGGATTTTTACTGGTCATAGGCCACGCCTCGTGCAGTAATAATCCAGTAGCTTGCATACAATTGTATAATGCTTTGTTCATGGTCAAAACAGAGCCCGCCAGGGTGCCATCTTCAAGATACACCCCAGTATCCTTAACCATCATTGTTTTATCTCCCATGTCATAGCAGCCATGTGCCATACCGGTGCCCATTTCTGCATCGGTTATCAAGAGTATATTATCAACTCCTTTTACACGTACCGCCATTTTGATAATTGCTGGATGAATATGTACTAGATCAGCGATCAATTCGCATGCAACTGCATCATGCGTTAACACCGCCCCTACTGTGCCAGGATTTCTGTGATGTATGCCCCTCATGGCATTAAACGTATGCGTTGCTTGACGCGCACCACGCTCAACAGCCCTATGCACCTGCTCATAGGTCGCCACAGAATGGCCTATAGACGGCATAATAGCATGCTTAACACAATCATCAATAAGCTGCATATTCTCTGGATATTCTGGTGCAAGCGCAATCTGCTGCACTACGCCAGTTTCAAACCATGGCATATATTCGTGCGCATTTGCAGGCCTGATAAACGCCTCATAATGCGCCCCTTTTGCCTGCGCATTTATATAAGGCCCTTCCAAGTATGCCCCTAATAATGTTGCTCCGTTGAGAATACGGCCTTTGCATGATGCAATAGCATCCAAAGCTTGCACCGTCTCTGCACATGATCCGGTAATTGTTGCAGCTAAAAATGCTGTGACTCCATACTGAGCAAAAAACTCAGCCATAGCGCGCAATGCCTTGCTCGTGGCCTGCATGGTGGTATGGCCAGCAGCGCCATGCACATGCACATCTATAAATCCTGGCAACACTGCTTTGCCATGCGCATCAATAACCAGATGAGCATGAGGATGAGCGCCCGTACCCATAGCTACAATAAACCGATCTTCAACCAAAACCCATCCATCACTGAGCACAGCCTGCGCTGTATAGATTGTGCCGTTTTTTATCACTAATCGTTGCATTACATTATCACTATATATAACGAGTTTTGTGTTTTTTTATGTAGCTACTAGAGTAATGGTATTCGGGCCAAAAAACCACAGTAAAAAAGAAAAAACAATAATCTTGATTTTTTTATCCGCCATTTTGGTAATGTGATAAAAACACCTAACCACCTAACAAGGAATGCGTATGAATAACAATCATATTTCTCTATATACCAGCGTAACCAAAGCAGCATTACAACAACTTAAAGAAAATTGGGGTTGGTACTTAACACTGGGCATCCTGCTGACAATACTGGGCACATTGGCGGTTATTTTTGCCGTTGCAAGCACACTCATATCAGTTGTATATCTTGGGGCTCTCCTTATAGTTGCTGGTATTTTTGAAGGTATAAAGGCATCTAAAATACATCACTGGAGCACCTTTTTTCTCCACCTCTTTTTAAGCGTGTTATATATAGTTGGCGGTATCTTCATTGTGCTCAACCCTGAGGTTAATGCCATCAGCCTGACGCTGCTTTTGGCATTCTTTTTTATTGTATCGGGTATGTTAAAAATAATTTTTGCCTGCGCAAAAAATCTGCCCCATCGTTTTTGGTTACTCTTTAATGGTATCATTACAGCACTCTTGGGCTTTCTTATCCTACAACAATGGCCATCCTCTGGGTTATGGGTACTGGGTATGTTTGTTGGTATTGAAATGATTTTTAGTGGCTGGAGCTGGATTATGCTTGCGTTAGCTGCAAAAAATATGAAAATTGAACATAGTGCCTAATCACGGCGCTACACATCTTAACCCATTTGCCATCCGATCCATTTTCATTTAACGTACACAGTAGGCAAACATACTTTTAGCAAGAGGAGTTAAGCATGTGGTATTTATTAGCGTTATTATCAGGATTTTCTGCTGCTGTACTAGCAATAGTAATAAAACTACATTTAAAGAATCTTAATCCATTTTTCATGGCATTAATATTCGCCATTATTACGTTAACTCTTTTATTATTAGTAAGTGTATGCACTAAAAAAATAAATGTTTCTTTGTTTGCAACACTCACACTAAAGCAATGGAAGTATCTCATGATTGCTGGCTGCCTTAACAGCATAGCTCTTACTGCTTATTTAGCTGCATTACGCACTGGAACTGCTTATAGTGTTGTGGCCATTGACCGCCTTGGTATTCTCTATGTAGTTTTATTATCCATTCTATTCTTACAGGCAACGTATTCTTTAAAAACTATTACAGGAGCACTATTAATGATAGTGGGGGCATTCCTATTAAATTCTTAATCACGGTGCTACACACCTAATTTTGTGATCGCTAACCCAATGATCATGAACCACAAGCGCGTCGATTTGCTTGATTGTTTCATGCATAGACCAAGCACCGCAGTTTTTATATCCTTGGCAACGATACAGTTGGCAGGGAATTGATCGCGCATGGCATGCTGCGCCTACTGATTGCAGCTCGTAGTTCATATCATCAAAGAAAATAATTTTTGATGGCTTACAGGTCAAGGTATCAAGGAATGCACCTAAACCTGACCTTTAGGCAAATGATTGGTACAGATAATACCATTATAGAGCAAGGGAAGGTTGCCACGATAGCTCGGGGATGCATCAAAAATATGATTACCAAATGTTTGGGTAAATATAATACCTAACTTTGCCAATACCAGATACCGCCATACCGCTGTATCTGGTATAACGCCAAACGTGCCTGTCTCCATAGCCGTCAGAGCAAATACAGCGCAACTTTTTTCTTGTAGCTGGCAAATAAATGTTGGTATGTCTGGCTCTATTAGGACCTGCTGGCCCTCTTTCCATGCGATACTATAATAGTGCTCCCACACAGCTTGTTTTAAAAATTCAGGATGCTTGAGTACAATACGCAACCACAAAAGCCATCGTTGCCATGCATCACGAGGAAAAATATTAGGATGATGTATAAGGGTGTCATCGACATCAAAAAAAATCATGGTTTGAGTATCACATGCATCAGCCATAGCAAACTCATGAAATGATGATATCACCGTAACGGGATAGACGACTGGTTGACGCCATACACCATAATACAGAACTAGTAGTAGGCAGAAACCTATGCCGCTGAAAACCATTTTTTTATACTGCATTAATGAGCCTTTTTGGTATATGCATTGTCTCTATTTTGCCGTATACTTTCTATCACCCATGAAAAATAGGTACCCTGTATTGGCAACGTATCATTATGGCGACACTAAAAACAATAACTTTATAGTAAAGGAGCAGATAGTAGCATGACAGCTTTAAACGTAGTGGTCGGACTCCTCTTTATATCCTGCGCACTGTATAGCAATGAACGACTGACCTCGTACACCGTTGGTAGAGTACATAAAACTAGACTTGAGGATGCTCAAGGAAAATATTGGCGCACGTACATACGAGAAGACCATGCCCAAACGCAAGACTCAAAAAGCTTTAAAATTGTCTATACAAGCTCACAATGCGCACTAAAGCATAGCGCCCTTTATTCCAATAAAGCCACCGTCTATGATATTACGTGGGCACGGATAGTTCAGCCCATTATATTAGAACGCATTTCTACGAATAAAGGTTTGTTTTATGAGTTAGAATCTCAATATGCGCAACAGGATAAACCAGAGAAGAAAACAACCAGTTCTAAAGAAAAATGTTGGAGCTGCTGGAGCGACCTGATAAGTTTTTGTTATAAAAATCCCGGATATACCCCTTTGAAAAAAGTTTAACAAGGAATCTTCTATGAAAAAAAATCTACTGTTGAACACACTTGTGCCATCCATAATCTTTTTTGCTGCCTGTTACGCAGAATTATCGCACGAGGCACGCAGCAAAGGGTTTGTCTATCTGCAGGAGGTTGATCCTACCATCCAAGTTGACTTACGGTATTATGGCAACGAAAATTTTTTAGGGCGCCCCGTTGAAGGCTACAAAAAAGATGTGCTTGTGATAACACAACAAGCTGCCCAGGCACTCAAAGCAGTGCAGGCCGATCTTAAAAAAGACGGATATGAATTGGTTGTCTATGATGCCTATCGCCCACAACATGCCGTTGATCATTTTATGCGTTGGCGCGTAGATCTTGATGACCAAAAGAAAAAAGCGCAGTATTATCCACGTGTAAACAAAGAGGATGTGGTCAAATTAGGATATGTAGCTGATAAGTC
The DNA here is from genome assembly GCA_963811005.1 of uncultured bacterium. Classification (GTDB taxonomy): domain Bacteria; phylum Babelota; class Babeliae; order Babelales; family Vermiphilaceae; genus CAWEPS01. The sequence goes on along the minus strand of CAWEPS010000028.1, from coordinate 2,408 downwards.
AGGACACAGCCGTGGCAGCACCGTGGATCTTACTATCATCAAGCTTGGTAGTAAAGTGCAGCCGGTCAAAGAACGTAAGCGTACACTGCTGGATGGCTTTACCATCAGATTCCTTGATGACCGCACCGTTGATATGGGCTCTTCATTCGATCTCTTTGATGAAGCATCACACCATACTAATAATCTGGTTGAGCAACGCTATAAAGATTTGCGCACCTACCTAAAAACTATGATGATCAAGCATAACTTTAAGCCCTATGAAGATGAGTGGTGGCATTATACCCTAAAAGATGAACCGTATCCTGCAGACAAAGAAAGCAGCTATCATAACTTCCCTATTGAATAATAATATCTTTGAAAGGTTACCGATGAAATCAACGATTATTGTGCTTCTTACCTACGCCGCCGTGGGAAATTGCTCGACGCTCTATGGCCTTGACTATAATTATGGATATCCATCAGTTACAAAAGGAAGGGTCAAACGAATGCCCCCGCATTATCCTGCCTGGGAACCATCATTCTTACACTATCAAAGAACCGATCACGTTGATGGAACAAATATAACAATTATACGCAATAGCTTAAAATACGCATGTATGGGTGGTGGCTACATCTATAATAGTACTACACGGGTATTTGCATGCCCACCAGAGGGAACTCCTACAGTATTAGCTGCCAATACCTATAATGGTACACAGTTGTTTGACGCTCTCGAAAATGAATATAAGCAACAATCAAGGTCATGTTCATGGCTACGCAATCTATGTAGCAAACTTTGTTCAGCTAAGAAAGAGGACTAGAAAAAACAAAGAGCCCCCACGTTATTGAGGGGCTCTCAACATTAAACAATGATTTGATTGTCATAGATAGATCCCTGGATAACATGTTATTAATCCACCCCCTAGAACTATCACTACTTTTTAGTAGACTCTATGTTAGATAAAAAGTATATCACATAGTATATTGGGCAATTATGAAAGTACTTATTCCACATTTACTCATTATTCAACGCAATTGCGAACAGGTCTTTAAACTCTTTTGGATCTGGATTTTAGGCTACTGTGTACTCTATCTATGCAGCAACCTAGTGGGCATACAAAGTACCATACTCTGGGAAAGTCTACGGTCATGGGCATTCTGGTTGCTCACCATCTATTCAGGCAGCTATGCCATGACACACTCCTTAACATCATCTACTGGCAAGAACCACAAACATGAGTGCTGGTTCCTTTCGTAAAAATGTGCACCAGCTATGGGGCGATGATGGACTTGCATGGCTTTCAACATTGCCAACTATCACAGCAACTCTTGCCAAACAGTGGCAACTGACTGATCTGCATCCAGCTCCTAACCTTTCTTATAACTACATACTCTTGGGATATCAAAACACGCAACCCATCGCACTCAAGATAGGCTTTGATGCTCATGCCGTTGAGCAAGAATTGGCAGCTTTACAAGCGTATAATGGGTATGGGTGTGTGCAGCTACTAGCAAGCGACCAGGAACACAAGGCTTTACTATTAGAGCGGGCCACGCCTGGCCAATCACTCAAGACATTGTTCCCGCACGACGATGATCGGGCTGTAATTCATGCTGTTACAATAATGCAGCAGTTGCATGCAGCAGCGATTGCCGATAGCCTACCGTTTAAAAATATTCAAGATTGGCTTGCGCTCCTCGATAACCCACCCAGCGCGCTGGCCACGAGCTATCATATTGATAAGGCCCGTATCTTGAGCAAAGAATTATTAGCCACCCAAACAGCACCTGTGCTGCTGCATGGCGATCTTCATCATGATAATATTCTTGCATCAAACCTAGGTTGGCAGGCAATCGACCCCAAAGGCGTGCTTGGCGAGGCGGCATATGAAGTTGGCGCTTTTATCCGTAGCCCATACCCAGAACTACTCAAGCAAGCCGATCCGAAACAAATAATGCTGCGGCGTTTGGCAATTTTTGCTGAATTACTAGCCATTGATGAACAACGGCTCCATGCCTGGAGCTATGTGCAGGCCGTTCTAGCAGGCTGTTGGGCAATGCAAGACGGCCAGACAGATGCGCACATTGCAATGGCTGCGGCAACGTTACTTAATCATTAAGCCGCATAGCGCCAGCTTTGTAACCAGCCTTATACCCTTCTATATAGATCTTTTTGTGGCGGCGAATATGAGTACGGCACTGCAACTACGCCATCTTCAACTGCTACCAATGTTGCCAGTTCATCCTCTGATCTATCGAGTAGTTGTACCTGTTGTTTAAAAACATGAAACTCTTTTGGTAACTTTTTGTAATCAGCAGATGCCAACTCAGTTGAAAAATCATGAGCACAATAGGTATTCCAAAATAACACGGTTTTATCTTTCAATCGACCACTATGCGCATCGCGCACTAATGCAGCAACGCACTTA
>CAWEPS010000027.1:0-35807 GCA_963811005.1 uncultured bacterium | reverse complement strand
ATGCGGCTGTATCGGTCAATAGCGGGCAGCTTGGGGAGATACAGGTGGGGGATTAGGATTGCCGGGCGATGCAGCGCCTCTATCGCCAGAACAGCAGCTGGAGGCTGCATTGCATGCGCATGAACAACAATTAGCAATTTTGAAAGAAGAAATTAGGCAGAAGCGTCAGCAGCTACAAAATGATACTCAGCGGGCAGTAACGAAGCTTTTCCCATAGAATCCAGCAAGCCAACATCACATGCTGCACAGGTAGAATCTAAGCGGGGCGCAGCGGGTAGCACAGCAAGTGCGCCATGCATTGTCCCTTGATGCGGGAGATAGCAAAACATCTGCCCGCAAATAGAGCAATGCAAGAATTAAATCTCAGGCTGCTACTCATGCTCATGTATTTAGCATGCAATTGCCTGAGCTCAAGAATTAAAAGAAAGTGACGCGCAAGACGTCAAGCAGAGCTAGGCGCTGACGGTTTTGACAATGGCGATATTAGTGATGAAGATTTATATAGGCATTTAATTTACAGAGCATGCAATATTATTTACTGTGCAGCGCAATGCAACGTCTGCGGATAAAGTGGATTATCTGCATACGTTAGCGCGAAAATTCCCTCATTGGCAACAGCAGTGTGCAGCAGATTGCTGAAAAATTTTAAAAACAAAAATGATGTTTTACATACTCATGAAAAAGACTTTGGAATGCGTTCCACAATGCCTGATAAGCTAGGGCCATGGATACAAGGCAAAGCTTTGCAGTACGAGATTATTAAGGTAAAAACAGAACAACAGTACGTTAAATGGATTGAAGAATACAAGCGTCAGTATCAGCAAGCTCTTGATATGACCGGTGAGCATCCTCATATTCGTGACGCCATTAACTTAGCCTGGTATTCTATGTGCGTGGTGGCAAGCATTTTACCGAAGGTACCTTTCAGGTGTCAGGATCAGATTCTTTAGGTTTTTCATGATGATCGAACAGCTGCAAGATGGCGAATATCGTCGTGTTTCAACGCACGTTGCCGATGAGCCGATAGAGCATCATAGTATTGATGTTCCAGTACAATATCGAGATAAAGAAGGTTATATTCTACCGAATAATAAATATACGCTACTCTTTTTTGTGCGCGATCAGGGCTATATGATAATCAAGCCCGAGAGCGAAGGCGCACATGATATTCATGATAGAGTTGGCCATGCGCTAGGTCTTGCTGGTTCTGTTACCGCGGTGTAGTTGGTGGTAATGATCAAGTAGGGTTTAATAAGGAGCGCGTGCCGGCCGATTTAATTAAGCTCATTAAAGAATTTTTAAAAAAGGCATTATGCAATGATAAGCATCAAGGTGGGGCTATGCCAAGTGCGATTGAAAATGGCTATAACATGGTCTTGAGCAACACAAAAGCAGGCCGTATACAAGCGCTTATAAAAGAGGTTAACCGTAAAGGTATCAAGCAAGTTCCTGTAATGGTTGAGCGAGTTATGCAGCAATATAAGGCTGATCATAACTGCACCGATACAGATATTGCAAAAGGAAACAAGCATGTCCTAGTCTATGCAGCGCAACGAGCCATCAATGACTACCTTCTTGCGTATGACAAGTGTGATGTCCGTTTTGGTAATGAGGCTATAATTCGTTTTGGGCAGTTAGAGCGACGCAACAGCGCACCAAATCTTGGCCGTTTGAGCTAATACAAGTTACTATCTATCTACCATCTACACAAAGAGCTACTCACCATTGAGTAGCTCTTTTGTCATTATGCATCACACATTAAATTTGATGTTGAGCAAATCGCCATCCTGTACTAAGTAATCTTGCCCTTCGCGGCGCATCTTACCTTTTTCTTTAATAGCAGCTTCACTGCCCAAATCAAATAAATCTTTGCAGTTAAATATCTCTGCGCAGATAAAGCCACGTTCTAAATCAGAATGTATCTCACCAGCGGCTTGACGTGCAGTTGTACCATTACGGATGGGCCATGCATGGGCTTCTTTAGGCCCACAGGTGAAAAAAGTAATCATGCCCAAATGTTTGTAGGTTTCACGAATAATGATATCTAAGCTTTTTTCTTTGAGCCCGATCATGGCCATCATTTCTTCCGCTTCTGCATCGGGCAGTTGTGATAGCTCATGTTCAATTTTAGCCGATACGGGGATAACGCGATCAGAGCCAAAGGTTTGGATTAATGTTTGGTAATGCCTATTATTTTTCATAGGCATCATCTTCGATCTCATGTTCGCCTATATTGGCAATGATAAGAAAATTTTTGGTGGATAAAAAGGGCACGGTCTTTACTTTGGTGTTAGCTAGCAATGCGCGTGCTTTTGCATTATCCATATCTTGGAAAGCCGGTTGTAGTTGCTTGAGCAGTTCTTGTTCTGCTTGCAGTTCTTTAACCACGGCAGGTTGGCTACTATTTTTTTTAATGTCGGCTTCAATCTTTGCAAGCCGTTTTATGAGCGATTCATTATCTTTGAGCATGAGCTCGGCAACGATAACCTCATAATCATTGAGTGGATTGACGGGCCCTGAGTGGGTAATATTGGGATCTTCAAAACAGCGGAGTACATGCAAGATGAGATCAACATCCCGTATATGGCCTAAAAATTGGTTACCAAGGCCTTCGCCTGATGCGGCGCCCTTGACTAAGCCAGCGATATCTACAAAAGTGACGGTAGCGGGGATGAGTTTTTGAGATCCATAGATTTTTGCAAGTTTGGTAAGGCGTGGATCGGGGACCTCGGTTATAGCCATGTGAGGGTCAATGGTACAGAAAGGGTAGTTTTCTGCGGGTACCGATGATTTGGTTAATGCGTTAAAAAGCGTAGATTTGCCTACATTGGGAAGCCCAACAAGCCCGGCTTGAATGCCCATAATACCTGTTTCCTTTATCAGTGTGGTGGTATGTTTTAGTTTAGTGTGCTAAAAAAAACGGTTTTATTCAAATCGTGCGTTCATTGTTCGGGGTCCTTTATACTGTTTTACACGCTTTTAATAACAGCTGTATGCGTTGCTGTTCTAGCTTATTGCGTATGATTTTTTGTGTTTCAGGTTCAAACGTGGCAATTACGGGTGAGTTGACCAGCTGGTCAATGGAAGATAGGGCGCTATTTCCAGAAAGATTAAAGAGGGCATTGTAGGCGCTGAGTAAGAAAATAGCTTGTTCAAGGGTGAACGATTGTGGCTGCCAAAGGCTGAGAGTGCCCTTTTGATTGCAAGAGGCATACGAGAGCCTGGTTGTATTGGGGTAATAGCTCCAATTATGCGCATCATCTCCCACATGGTCTAGGATCGCCTTGCTGGCGATATCATAGATGGTAAGAGTTGGCCAGCCACGGGAATCTATTATGTACAATAGGGTATTATCTGCGCTGAAGGTGAAATGTGCATACGAGCTCAAAAAATTACCCGGCACTTGTAAAGCAGTGTTGCGTATGAGGTTGAAGATCGTGATGATGCCAGTATTATCAGGTTTTTTTGCTAGTGTTGCTACTAACGAACCATCATTATTGCAGGTTATTTTTATATACTTGTTATCAGATTGGGGGCTTAGCTGGCGCTGGGTGTTATTGGATAGATCTGTGAACCATAATGAATTATCGGGTTTTGCGTATATAAGTGCATCTTGGGTTGGGTGTACGGCCAGTGCGTAACCAGGTATCTCTTGCGCGGTTTTATTAAGACAGGAGTAGATGGTTATAGTTTTGCCAAAAATCTGGGTTAGGCCAACCATGAAATTTCCCGATGCCGAAAATTCAGGAAAATATATATATGGGACAGACTGGATACTAGTATTACTAGGGTTCCAGATATATTCTTCATCGTACGCACCGTTATAGTGGAGCAGGCCATTCTTATTAAACCGTAGCGCAGGCAGTCTCTTTGTTTTTTGGGATATGCTATTTTTTAAGCTTGGTTTTTCTGGGTTAGTTATATCAAATATATAGATAGTGCTATTATCGGCTAGTGCATATAGATTGTGGGGGCCAAATGCGGTTACCAAATTTGACTCTGAGGTGAAGTTGGGGGTAGGCAGGGTAATATTCTTGTGCGTTGGAATAACATATAGATTGGTGCCATAGGCAAGAACATTGCCATCGGGGTTGAATTTAGCCGCAGGATTAACTTTGCGTGATAGGAATGGCAGTTTTGTTATATGCTGTGTGGCAACATTGATGAGGTAAGCAGTGGTTGCTCCTTGCGTGGCAAGATGTGTGTCTTGTGCATTAAATACTAGGCTTGAAACAGGTTCACCTAGTGGCAGCGGAGTGGTTGTTTGCGTATCACTATCAAACAAGAAGAGCGTAGAGTCTTGCTTGCCGCCGCCTTTATACACAAAAAGAGTACCGCGTCTGTTCCAGGCTGCGGTTGTAGAGCTTTGTTCAGACAGAATCGTGGTTGTGCCCATGTGCTTATCAATAGTAGCTGTGATTTTTGACAGAATGGGTGCAAGTAGGGATTGCGGTATCCGTGATTGCTTGTTAATGAGTTCTGCAGTTACAAGGCTTTCACTTGATGCAGTTGGCGCATCGGTTAGGGCAAAGCCATAGGGAGAGTCTGCGATAGCCTGTAGGGTGTCGTTATAGGTATCATGCGATGCCAAGACCATCTGTATGATTGCTTCTAAGGTCTGATTTTTTATGATCTCTTGCAAGGTGGTAACTGGCCCATAGTATTTACTGGCAGTTTCTTTTTTTTCTTCTTGTTGTGCGACTGCTGTTTTAGTATCTGCGCGTTCTGCCGTTGAACGCATTATTTTTCGTTCCGGTTCTGCTGGTAGTACCAAGGAGCAGTGAAGTGTGAGTATACCAATAAGTATAGGATAATAGTTCATCTCTGCTCCTTTATATGGGTTTATAGGTATCACTTTTTGGTGGTTTTTCTTTTTGGCGCAGCTTTTTTTGTACTTTTTTTTGCTGCCATCTTTTTCTTGGGTTTTGAAGTTGCCTTTTTTGGAACCTTGGCGCCTGCCTTACGTGCCTGAGAAAGACCGATAGCTACGGCCTGTTTTTTTGATTTCACTTTTTTGCCAGAGCGGCCACTTTTGAGCTTGCCTTCTTTGAATTCATGCATAGCTTCTTTGACGCTCGCTTGTGATTTTTTGCCATATTTTGCCATAGTAGATCCCCCTCTCATAAAGATTTGGTTTATATATCCCCATGAAGGTAATTCTACCTAAATGGATTTTGGAAAAGCAATAGTAGGGAGCATGTATCGTATATGCACTGCATGATTGTAGTAAGAAGTTGTGTTAAAGTCTTGCAATGGCATGGAGAGATTTGTATATAGTTAAGGTGGTGCCTTGCTATGGTAGCGGGGTAGGTAATTACTGAACCGTTTTTAAAGGAGATAGGTTTATGATGGGATCACCAGTGATGCGCTTTTTTGCTATGGCAATATGGCTTATCAATGCGCTTGTTGCTATTAATGTTGGCTTGCTGCCATTTGGTTATGATTTTTTGAATACGGGATTTTTAAGTAGATTTGCAGATCCATTACATTATGTGATTCTTGTTGCGGGTATCTTAAGCTTATTAATGTTTTTTATGTGTAGCGCTAAATGTGGATGCTGTCATGGCGAGCCACATGATGGCCAGCATATGCATTAATTATTGATGCATTATAAAAATAAAAAAGCCCGGGTTTTTCCGGGCTTTTTTTTGTTCTGTTGTTTATCTACTGTTTAGCTAATGTCTGTGTCTATTGGGCCTTTGTTGTCGGATTCTTGTTGTCCTTCCTCTGCAGACGGTTGCCCCTCTTGCTTATTCTTGTAGAGAATTTCTGCTATTTTGTATGATGCTTGCATAAGCTCATCCGTTGCTTTTTGCAGCTCATCAGCATTGTTCTCATGCTCTTTGTAGGCGGTCTTTGCTTTTTCTAGTGCTTGCTCAAGAGTGGTAACATCCGCTTCTGGGAGTTTGTCCTTGTTGTCTTTGAGGGTCTTTTCTATCTCAATGATCATGCCATCAAGCTTGTTGCGTTTTTCAACCACTTCTTTTTGTTTTTTATCTTCTTGTTCATGCGCTTTGGCATCTTGTACCATCTTTTCTATCTCTTCTTTTGAAAGACCGCTGCTGCTGGTGATGGTTACTTTTTGCTCTTTGCCAGTGCCCTTATCTTTTGCCGATACGTGGACAATGCCATTGGCATCGATATCAAACGTTACTTCGATTTGTGGTACGCCACGTGGTGCAGGCATGATGCCATCCAGACGGAATACTCCAAGCTCTTTGTTGTCTTTTGCAAATTCGCGTTCACCTTGTACGATACGAATATCAACCGAGGTTTGGTTATTTTCTGCTGTTGAAAATATTTGTGACTTGCGTGTTGGGATGGTTGAGTTGCGCTCTATGATCTTGGTTGCGATACCGCCCATGGTCTCAATGCCCAATGAAAGAGGTGTTACATCAAGCAATAGTACATCGGTTACATCACCCGCTAGCACACCACCTTGAATTGCTGCTCCATCGGCAACCACTTCATCAGGATTTACTGATTTGGTTGGCTCCTTGCCAAAGAGTTCTTTAACAATTGATTGTACTTTTGGAATACGGGTTGAGCCGCCAACTAAGATTACTTCATCAATCTTGCTGATATCGGTATCGGCATCCTTAATTGCTTTTTTGCATGGGGTGCTCAAGCGTTCAAAGATGTCTGCGCAGAGTGATTCCATCTTTGCGCGGGATATTTTGATGTTTAAATGTTTTGGCCCAGATGCATCTGCTGTTATGTACGGAAGATTGATATCGGTCTCATGCAGAGAAGAAAGCTCTTTTTTTGCTTTTTCGGCAGCTTCTTTAAGGCGCTGGAGTGCCATTTTATCTTTGCTTAAATCGATGCCTTGCTCTTTTTTGAATTCTTCAATCAGGTAAGCAATCAGGCGTTGATCGATGTCATCACCGCCCAAGTGGGTATCACCATTGGTTGATCGCACTTCTATGACGCCATCACTGATTTCTAGATATAGAGATATCAAATGTACCGCCACCAAAGTCAAACACGGCGACTGTGCCATTTTTCTTTTTGTCGGCGCCGTAGGCTAAGGCCGCAGCTGTTGGCTCGTTTATAATACGCTTTACATCTAGACCGGCTATTTTACCCGCATCTTTTGTAGCTTGTCGTTGTGCATCATTAAAATAGGCGGGTACGGTTATAACTGCCTCAGTGACTGGTTCGCCCAGATAGTCTTCTGCTGTTTGCTTTAGATAGCTTAATACAGCGGCAGATATTTCTTGTGGTGTATATTCTTTGCCTTGTGCTACAATGGCAACCTCGCCATTGGCTCTTTTGACCACCTTATAGGGCAGGTGGGCTAGTTCATTTTTGACGTCATCATAGTTAAGACCTATGAATCGCTTTGCTGAGTAGATAGTGTTTTCTGGGTTTGTTACCGCTTGCCGTTTTGCCATTGCCCCGACAAGACGTTTGCCATCTTTATCAAAGGCTACTACCGATGGGGTGGTATTTGAACCATCTTTATTAGGGATAACTTTAGGCGCGCCGCCCTCCATGAAGGCTACGACTGAGTTTGTTGTACCTAAGTCAATACCTATTATTTTTTTAGCCATTTTGGGGTCCTCTTTTATAGTATTGAATTTTTATGTTTCTTTAAAATAACAGTGTTTATAGTACAATATCAGCACCTCTCTGTCAACATTTGACTAATATTATTTGAGTCAATCTCGCTAAGATTTTATTAATTTTAAAATTAAGACTTTCTCCCCTGTTTTATAACCCATTTTTTATTATGTTATATTACTAAGCGCCAATCAGAGGTCACTTTGCAATTATTTGTCGCATAATTTCCGCCGACCCGTTAGGCCAACCCACCCAACACCCCCACGCCCCCGGCGCGCCCCACCGCCATTCTATCCCCCGACCCCACCACCACTCCGTCCTCGCCGCACCGCGCCTTACCCGTGGGTATTAAATGGGGCTTGGTGGGCTCGACTACGTGTTTTTCTTGGGGGTTTTGTTTTGGGTTTGAGGAGTGAGGAGGGTCTATGTAGGTTAGGTAAGGAATAAGGGATAAGAGTAATGTCTATGTATGTATAGTATATATAGGATATAGGTATATAGGGGTATATATATACATGCCTATCCTCTCATATAGGCACAGTGTGTTGGAAGCAGCATGTGTAGGATGTATGTATAAGTATCTTAGGATGTATTCTTAGGTGTCTAAGGTATGTAAGGTATATAAGGTGTATCTCCTAGATATGCATATATAGAGAGAGACATATGTAAAGACATGGGTAGGTGTTGTCTCTCTGTGTATCTGTATAAGGGTATCTAAGGTGTATAGGGGTATCTAAGGTGTATAGGGGTATCTAAGGTGTATTATGTATATATATGTATATAAAGGAAAAGTAATAAACTATATGTATGTATATATACGTATGGACACAGATATATACAAGGAATAAGGAATAAGGAATTAAGAACCTATCTAGTATCTAGTATAAGGTATATAAGGTATACCAGGTATCTAGATATCAGGTACTAGGTGTATACCTATGAACGTATATAAGTCACTCAGTACTATAAGGGGATGGCATTAGTCTACCTGCTCTTTACTCATATGGGTAGATCGTAACCAGATGTTACGTACCAATAGCACGTAATCCTTATATATGCACGAGCGCGCGGACCATTACACGCCATGTACAAGAGCGATCCATATGCCACATCACACGGTAGAGTTTAAGGCTATTCATTGTTATGTGAATTGAAAAACAAACATACGATTTGCACACTGCTATCCCCATAAAGGGGAAAGCTGGCGCGGGTGATCTTCGTTGCATATTTTTTTAAAGCATTATAAGGGGCTGACAATGCTTAATTCAATGTGATTATTTTATTTAAACAATAGATTATATGATTGCCCATGTGCGTATGGTAAATCATGATGCGCAGTATGCTATAGCAAGCAAACATGATTAAAAGTGTGGTGCATCGTAATGGTGTTGGGAGAGCAAGAGAATACTTTTTGTGAGCAAAGTAGGTCATGAGGAGTGATCCGATCAGACGGGAGCCCTGTATGACAAGTAAGTAGTTTGCCATGTCTAGAATTGGTGCGCTCTGAAGGCCAAATAAGAGTGTGATGGTTATTAGGTAGGGTATATAGGCCAAAAATAGCAGGGCATAATTGCTATTAACTTCTAGAATGCGTTCAAATGGCGATAGGAGTGTTTCGATAAGATACGTGGTTGTTAGTATAAAAAAGAGCTGTAGGGCGGTGTGATTGGTGGGTGATAGCTTGGGGTAGGCGGTGAGTGCAACGAGTATGGCTATCAGGAGGGGGGTGGAGAGTAGTATTATGGTTGAGGTGAGCTTATCAAGGGCGGTGCGAATCATGGATGGCTCATGTGATGAAAAGGCGTGGGTGAGGAGTGATGTATCGGTAGTGCCTATTGATTTGAGGGTAGCTCGATATAAAAGGAGGGCGCTATCATTGGCTATCTTGTAGATGTTGGCATTGAGGGGGCCAAACATATAGGTGAAAAAGGGAAGCATAAAGTTGCGTTCGGTGAGGCTCTTGATGGAGGTGTTGAACCACATGATGCCTGAGTGGAGAAGGAAATCTTTGTGGAGTTGGTGCTGGTTGAGGGGGGCATGTTGGTCGTAGGTGGTGTCTTGATAAAGTTGGTTGAGCAGGGCAAGGCTTGCCAGAATAGTAGCTATGTTTGTGGTGAGTTTGATTGCTAGGATGGAGACTAATAGGTTGGGTGATTGTAGTATTGTGATAGCGATGGCAGACAGGATAGCCTCAGCCAGTAGAAAGATTGAGCTGGTGGTGTTGAATTGCTTGTGGTGAAAGTGTGAATGATAGATAAGACGCAAGAGCGCTATGATACCTTCGGTAAGAAAGAGGGCCGCTGCCAGGACAAGAAGTGATGATTGAAAATGAAGGCCGATAAAGGTGAGCGTGGAGTGTGCTACCCAGAGAAAAAGTGGTAGTGTGATAATGAGTATGCCCAGTTGTATGGTGATAATAGATGCTATAAAAGATCGATGGGTCTGCTCATGGCGGGCAAAGGCGGGACAAAAGCGGGGGAGTGACTTTCTCAGGCCGAAATCGATCCAAAGCAGAAGCAAGAAAATAACGCTCATTGTGTTTGCCCAGACGGAGAAGTCATTGGTAGATAGCTGTTTGAATAGGAGCAATGATAGGATTGTCGAGAGCGATTTATAGAGTATATACATAAAGGCATTCCAATTGATGCCCTGTGAGAACTGGATAAGTAGGTGATTGTTATTCATGGAATACGAATACTTTTTTTCGGTATAGGAGTGGCTACTACTAGGTTTATGATAACAAAATAGGTAACTATTGCTATTGTGTGGAACTCTTTGATAGTCTTGCCCAATAGGGTAGTGCATGCGGTAAGGTGGAGTTGTATGAATCAAGGTAGACGCATAGGTAGACATATCTTTTTATGGCTTGTGGTGACTCATGGAGTCAAAGCGGCCCAAACTAACTATGCAACTGTTGGGATGCGATTCAACCCTATAGCAACTGAGAAAGATATACTCGATGATCTGCGTGGAAACCCTGCTCTGATTAACGTTCCCAATGGAGATGGATTCACCTGTCTTATGCTGGCAAGTCAGCTGGGTGATCTTGAAAAAGTTAAATTATTTATAAGCTTGGGCGCAGATGTAAATGTAAAAACATTAATACCTGATCAAGATGGCTATGTAGAAAATAGCGCCTTACATATTGCAATGATCGCTGGCAATAATAATAGTAATGATATTACGGTTGCGGCAACATTGGCCAGTGAGGAGCCTCCCCCAAAGGGGATTATTGGTTTGTTAATTGATCATGGGGCAGATGTAAATGCTAAAAATAAAAATATCTTACCACCCGATCCGAGCATGCAACTTATTAAAGGCGGTCAAACCCCCGTACATCTTCTTATGTGGGTGCAGGATAGAGATAAGCGCATGCGCATTTTGCATTATCTCACGGCCCATGGAGCAAACATCAATGCGCAAGATGCGGGGGGTAATACGATGTTGCATTGGGCTGTTGGCAACAATGATATTGACTGGGTAACCCGTGTGAATGATGAATATGGCCCAGAGGTTAGTTTTACTATTCGCAACCGCTTTGGCATGACGCCACAAGAGTATGCGAATGCAAGTGGGTATGGGCAGATGTCAGACCTTCTCCTGCTGCTGCAAAAAAGGCGTGGGGATGATGGTGATGTTACATCACGAGATGAGCAAGGCAAAACACCACTCATGGTTGCAGTAGAAGCGAGGGATATACCAGCTATTAAAAGGCTGCTTGCTCTAGATGCTGATGTAAACACAATGGATTACAGTGGTAATACGTCGTTACACTATGCTGTGCAAGCTGGTGATAAGGCGGTGGAAATTATTACATTATTAGCGAGCAAGCCATTGATGATATCACCCATGAACCTTCATGGCATTACACCATTGGAGTTAGTCCTCGATCTTCCACCAGATAAGGCGGTGCCCGTCGCTCAAGTTCTTATAGAAAATGGAGCATCACTCTTTGAGGGCAGCGGTGGCAAAACTATCTTTGGTCTTGCGATAGAAAAAAATAATGTTCCTTTGGTTTCCTACTTTAAAACTGTTTTAGAAGGTATGATCAAAAATCCCAATATCCAGGCAGCGCTTGATGCAATTAAAAAAAGTAATCTTATTGTTGAGACTGTTACGCATGCCGCCGCTGCTAATCAGCAAGCGCCGGATGTTACCTCAGGATTGTCGACCGTCGAGCCCGGGGCTGTAACTCCTGCAGCCCAACTGCCCCAACCGCCCGCAGGATCTGGACTTAATCAAACGCTGAATTCTGGACAATCTGTAGCGGGAACTCCTGCGACGCCATCAACGCAACCTCCAGCATAGTGTGTGCGACCAGTTAAAATATTTTTTGTCGACATGCAACAAATAGAATTTTCTGTTTCTGAGTTAGAATAAAATATATAGAATAATCGATCGGGCGAAAAACTTTGTGCGCATAATGCAATTGACTTGCCCATGAGCTAAAGATTTATCTTTTGCCAAATTTATTTGTGTTTTTGCTTTGCTCTTCCAGATGGCGCTATGCATAATCTTCATGCCCGCTCTGGGGCTATACTAACTTGTACGGGATTTAAACAGCAAGATAATTTCTGCGCGTAGCTGTTTTTTATTTTTTAATAAATCATAAATATTCAAACTGTGTGATATTGTGCGGCGCATTGGATTGTTTTTTGTTTTTCTCCGCGATAGTTGTTTATTTGAATCGTCTTTGTTTTTGGCTGGCGAGGCCCAGAAAGATTCTGTGCGGGGCTAATTTGGGGCATGTTTTTTTGAGAGCTGTTTTTATTGTACCCTTAACGGCTGAGCATGAAAAAAGTGCATGCGATAACGAGTGAACTTATAAAAAAATATGGTTGCATGGTCAGGTTTGGTTTTATCTGCCAGGTATAAAACGATAGGGTGCCAATGCCTAAGAATGATATGACTCGTATAGTGAGCATGGTAATAAGTATGGCTAGAGGGCCATACCCCATGGCAGCTCGTAGACCAACCATAAGTGCGGCAGTGGTTATCAAGGTAAAACAAAAAAGTTGGGCCGTCTTTTCATGGGTGATATAGAACTTTTCATATGCCATAAAAAAATATTCTGAGAGATGTACTATGAAAAAGAGTGACATCAGAAGCCATGGGGTATCAACCTGTGTTCGTTGTGATGATAGTATGACTGTGTGGTTGATAACAAAGAAGATAATGATGGCATACAATGTTTGATAGATGTTGCTGGTGATCTTGGCAAAGACGGCACGCTTTGTTGTTAAATCCATTTCTTTAACCTGGGCAAGAAGGGCCTCGGTTGTATGACCAAATATTTTGTTAATGAGTATAGTTATCGAGTGGGCACTGCTACTAATAAGTTTAAAGAGTCCCGCTATATCGAACCCAAACTGCATTGCAAAGAATGGTACCAAAAAATTACTTGAAAATATAAGATGGCTCATCTGGTTTAAAAAATTGAAAAAGCGAGCAATGCGAAATCTATGGGGAATAGTTTTTTCTAATGGCTCAGAAGATGACTCGGGAAGTTGGGTGTAAAGATGATAAACATAATGGCCAAAAATAATCATGGCACATAATGAGCTTATAAGCATAGGCATAAAAATAAGATAGATAGTGAGCTCATACCCAATTCCATACAAAGACCAGATGGCCGCTATATAACTGAGCACGCGGATGCTATCTACCAAGGCAGTTATCTTATTATAAAACGCTAGTTGCAGAATGGTTCGTAAGGTTTTTTGTATCCCTTCGCATAGAGCCAAAAGGCCAATAATGATGCCCACATAAGGATCTGACAAAGATATGGTTAACAGTGATAGGATCAGCGGTATGCCAAGTCCAATAGCCCCCAAGAATAATAACCCCGGTGCTATATTGGGCAAGAGTATTTTCCTAAATGAATATTTGCTAGAAAGTAATGTGGTAAAAAATGGGGCCAAGGTTGCGTCCAGGCCCAAGTTGGAAACAGCAATAATAAGATAGGTAAGCGAAAAGAGTGTTCCAACAACCCCGTACAAAGAAGGAGAGATAGCCTTAAAGAGGGCTATCTGATGGCCCAGTAATGATCCCTGATATATAACAGCTTCAAGGGTGTTCCAGCGCAGCCCCCGATAGAACTTTTCAAATAGAAGAGACATTCTTCCTTCCTAAACTTATTGTTTTTTGAAGTAGGTAGTTAGTATGATTATATATGATTTTGATTGTTTTAATAATGGGTTGGAAAAAGGATTGGTGGATGGGGTATAAACACATGCTGCGATTGTGCCTTCTTATGCCTGCACACGTAGTCATCACGGCTGGCGGTTATGAGCCGATAACCTGTAATAATGCCTTTGATCTGGCACAGGCGGTGAGCACCCTCAATAAGCATGTTGATGGGCTTATGCACATTAGAGAAAAGAGCAAAAAGATCTTCTCTCAGGCTTGCGATAAGGTGGGTAACTTTTTTGCAGAATTCAATTATCAAGCTGTTTTTAAGCACCCGCTCATACAAGATTGCATTACCCAAATAAAAAAGACCAAAAGTATAGATCACCTTTTTAAGGTATGGCGATCCTTTATCCACAATAGTGGGGCTATTGAAGATCCCTATCTTTTTATTGAAGATTTTTCTCGAGTTATTTTTATTGTCTACCATAATCTTATGGAATGCATAGAAAATTCGCAATAGAGGGTCTGGCTATGATAAAAAAAGGAGCATGTATCATCATGGGGCTATTGGTCTATGCCGCTAGTTATGGTTATCAGGACTTTACCGCTGAATCGGCAAAGATGGTTCAAAAAAGATTTTACACTATTCGACGATTAGAGGACCCTATCGAAACTTTTAAAAAAATATACCAACACGTAACTATCCATGCCAAACGGGGACCCATGCAGTTGCTTGATGAACGTGTACCAGAATTATTACAGCATCCAGTCGTAAAAACGACAGCACATGAGATTATAACTACAAAGACGATAGAACCTTTTCATAAGCTGTGGACGGATTTTTTGTCGTATAAATGTATTGATGATGTGCTCTACTCGCGCGAAATCATCACTCTGATACTTTTGCTATACAAAAACATGTTCATGATAATGCGTAGTCAGTCTCTTGATTCAAGCAGTGTTGCTAAAAAGGAAACACCATTTTTTTCTAACAATTATACAGAATTGATTGAGCTACTTTCATCGGGGCATCACCTTGCATTAGATTTTTGTGCTGATATTGACTGCGATGCACATGACAATATCAGCGCATTAACTGCCTTGTATGATGATGAACAAGTAAATAGTAGCGATTTTTTAATACATAATAGCATGAGATTTTATCATATCCAGCGTCTTTTATATGCGATGTTTATTTTATCAAAACACAAGGATCGCATACTGGTACAAGATAATCTTGATTGTGAGTTTAAACATCAGCGACTGAAAGAGTGTATCCAAGAGATCAAAAAAACGGGAACAGTAATCCCGTTACTTAAAGTATGGAAAAATTTTGTTGCCTATGATTTTATTGATGATCAACTTTTTGTGCAAGATTTTATTAGACTCATGATCATTGTCTATGCGCATGTGTTACGTACCAGCGCTCACAAATCGTTACCTATACCACCGGCACCAGCCGAAATGGCAAGTTTTTCATCTATGGAGGCGACCGAATTGTATAACCAAATTTCTGAGTTGCCAATCACAGAGCTCTTGGCCATGCTTGATGAAATTGCAGATCAATTTGCAATCATGTCGCAAGAATATCAACTTACGAATCAGCACTTGAGTTGGAAGGAATGGTTTAAGAGCTACTGGTGGACTCCGCCTGTCATTATAGGATCTATCTTCATGACTATGGCTCGCTATGCTGCTACGTTACAAAAAATAGTCACCGTGTTGAGCGCAAAAAAAGCTACTGACTCATAAAAAAACACGTTATTTTTAAAAAACTATTTTTATTGGTATACTAGCAGGACAAGTTAAAAGCTTTCCTTTGAGAGTAAGTGTCCCTTTAGTATGAAAGGGGATTGTAATGTTTACTCTTAATGAAAAAGTAGTATATCCAGGACATGGTGTTGCTAAAATAAATCAGATCGTTGAAAAAAAAATTGCTGGTAATAAAGTAAGTTTTTTTGAGCTACGGTTTCTCAATAAAGACATGACTATTTTAGTGCCGGTTCAGACATCATCATCAGTAGGAATACGCAGACTCAGCTCCCATGAAAATATCGATGCGATATTTAAACTCTTAGCAAAGCCAGTTTCAAAAGTTGCGCGTGAACTAACGGCAAGCAATTGGAATAAGCGAAATAAAGAATACCAATGCAAATTGAGAACGGGCAACATTCAAGAAATTGGTGAGATCTATCGGGATCTTAAATATATAGCAGCAAAAAAAGAGCTATCCTTTGGCGAGAAAAATCTTTTGCAACAAACTGAAACATTATTGGTGGAAGAAATATCTCTTGTTACTAAAGTAGATGAGGAAAAAGCGACTGAAAACCTGAGATCTTTATTTAAAGATGTTAAGGCTTCAGAGACTGCCGCACATACTAGTTCAGATTATCTCTAATTAGTGTATAGTCAGTAAGAAGGGAGTTGGCAGCAGCTCCCTTCTTATCATTGATATACGATCAAAATCATGAGGGGACACCAAAATAGAGTATGAACACAGTATCGAGCCTGCCAGCTCTTATCATATGTGGTCCTACGGGAGTAGGAAAGTCTGATATAGCAGAGCGCATAGCAGATCAAATACCAGCAGAGATTGTTAATATAGATGTAGGCCAGTTTTATACCCCCCTCTCTGTAGGTACCGCAAAGCCCAATTGGCGGGCATCGCATATACACCATCATCTTTTTGATAGTATTAATGAACCGCGTGACTATTCTATAACCGAGTATCGGAATCTTGTGGTGGGCACGGTGCAGGATATTTGGCAACGGAATAAAATTCCCTTATTAGTAGGGGGATCTTCCTTTTATGTACAGGCCCTTTTCTTCCCCTCTGTTGCCCCAGACTGCCAACGGCAAGAATATACATCGTATACAGATGCCTGGCATGAGCTCAATGCAATCGATCCCCAGCGTGCTGCTATGATACATAAAAATGATATATTCAGGATTTCAAAAGCGTTTAGCTATTTGGCATTCAACCGGCAAAAAACCATCAGACTATACGGCCCCTTTTGCACCAATAACCAAACATTTTATACTTCTTTTCTTACCAGAGAACGTGAACTTTTGTATAAGCGTATTAATGAGCGGGTTGAGATTATGATGCGCCAGGGGTGGGTTGATGAAGTAGCCGGTCTTAAGGGGATGGCGTGGGAACTCTTTTTTAAAAAGGAAAAAAATTACTAGGGTATGATGATTTGTTGGGCTATCTAGATGGTCAACAGACGCGCCAGGAACTAGACGAGGTGATTGCTATAATAGCACGGCGTACGCGTAATTATGCAAAAAGGCAATGCACTTTTTGGAATATGTTAAGCTCTAAAATTAATGATCAGTTGCGTATGCATAAGGATGAATATCCTCATGCCCATGTGGAGTCGGTTGACTTGACATATCTTACTATTGATCTATATATTAAGCATCTGTCAAAAAAGGTTCTTATTAGAGATAGCTAAGGAATGCCTGTGAATTTTTTTCAAAATAATAAACAAAATACGCCCGATGGCACTGAGTTGGTTTTAAATAATCGCCAGTTAAGTCTTATTATAGCTGGTAGCATCATACTCTGTTTTTTTATATTTATTACAGGATACTTTTTGGGTCAAAAAAATGTATTGGAACGCTTTTCTAATAAAGCAGAGCAAGATTCTTTAAGCTGATAATGTTCTTCTTCTTCTATCTACTCTCTTTATGATAAGGGAGATACTGAAGGAGGCGAATCCACTGATTCTGCAGATATTGAAGATAGTATAGGCGCAGACCAGCAAGATGGCAGTCAGCCAGATCAAGAAGTAGTTGCTGACAATGAAAGTGTCAAAGATTCTTCCGGCGGAGGCACATAGTGCTCATGCACGTAAAGATGCGCAACAAGCGAAACCATCGTATCTTGCAGAGCTCATTGGTTTTGGATCATTATCATCGGCTCAAGCTTTTGTTGATCGCCTTGAAAAAAAGGGAATTAAGGTTTCTATTAAAAAACGTGACAGTAAATCAGCTCGCGGTAAACTTGTTTCCTGGTATCAGGTGGTTACGCAACCATATGACTCTCATGAAAATCTTATGAGAGTGGTAGATGTGGTTAAGCGAGATGAGCGTCTTAAGGGTGTGCATATCATTACATGCTAGTAAAAAAATATTGAGGATCTACGAAAGGCTTCTTGTATGATTACGGTAATTAGAGATCGTTTGTTAAATAGCAAAGCATATAAAATCATTATTTTGATGTTTGTTGCGGTATTAGCGCTTTCATTAGCTATCCCAAGTATTAAATTTGGTATGGGTGGGGCATGGGTTGCTAAAGTTAATGGTCACGAGATTCTCTATGAAGATTTTGTGCGTAAAGCAAATGAGCAGGAATATCAGTTACAATTGATTAGGCAACAGTATGGCAATTATGCAGATATGTTATTGCAAGGGCTTAATCCTCAACTATTAGCTCTTGAGTCATTGGTTCAAGAAGAGCTTCTTAACCAAGCTGCCTCAAAAATGCATATCTATTTTAGTGACGCATATATTGCAGAGAAACTTTCAGATGCCAATTTTATAAAGAATGTATTATCTGATTTAATTCCACCATTTCTCCTAGACCCAATGAGTGGCGTTAATGAACAGCAATTGAAGGCCTATTTGCGTCAAATAAAGCTTTCTATGTCTGATTTTGAACTTAAAATACAGCAAGCATTAGCACGCTATATATTACAAGAAATTGTTGCGGTATCATCGTATGTTCCCTTATTTGAGCTCAAAGATTATTATAAAACCAATTATCTTGGCAAGCGGTTCTCTGTACTAGTTTTCCCTCTTGCAGCGTTTGAGCAGCTGGAAAAGAGCAAGCAAATATCACAAGACGAACTCGCCAGCTTTTTTACCACACAGCAGGCACAAGGCCGTTACGCTGTACCAGAAAAACGTACTGGTACGGTATGGAAATTTGATCCTGCCAAATATGGTATCACCATATCTCAAGAAGATATCGAATCCTATTATAATGAGCATAAGGTACATACCTATTTGGATAAGCCAGCCCAGATAGAAGTTCGTGTTCTCGTCATTAAAGTAGATGATGAACAAAAAGCGCAAGATCTGTACAAAAAGGCAAAAGCGGTACGTGATGATCTCATAAAAAATCCAGCATCATTTATTGAAAAAGTTAAAGAGTTATCCGATGACGCTGAAAGTCGCAAGCGAGATGGTTTAATGCCCGCATTCGCCAAAGGTTCTCAAGAGCCAGCTTTTGACCGCGCAGCCTTCTTATTAAAAGAAGATGGTGATATCTCTGATGTCGTGCGGACTAGTAGAGGGTTTGAGATTATACAACGTGTAAGCAAAAAAGCCCCCGTCTTTAAACCGCTCAGTGCTGTGCGCTCCCAGATTCAAGAAAGTCTGCTGCAGGCTAAATTTGCTCAGCAGTTTGCTCAGGATAGTCAGCAGCTTACCGGATCAACACTAGAGGCGTTTGTTGCCCAGCATGGTGGTGTTGCAAAGAACTATACTGGTCAAGAAAAAGATGCTACCCAGGTGGCACAAGCCCTTTTTGGCTTAAAAGAGGGTGGTATAGACTCGTATACCGAAGGTAGCGCTGGTTATATCGCCCAGCTTACCAAGATCGAAAAGGGGTATAGCCCATCATTAGATATGATTAAAGCAACTGTAGAGAGTGACATGCGCCATGAACGAGCCGGTAGGGCTATGAAAGAGGCTTTAACCAAAGCCCAGGAGAAAGCGCGTACCAAATCTTTGCAAGACCTTGCCCAGGAGTACGGGGTTAAGATCAAACAAATTCCTATGCTCAATAACAAGGATGCGCAAGCGGTTAAAGCATTACAAACAGAGGGTTTGCCAGTTGCGGGTATGTTGCAATTAGAAAAGGTTAACGCTGTTGCTACCTTTGAAAAAGATGACACTGGGTATCTTATTAAGGTAGAAGAGGTGGAAGCCTTCAATGAGCAGAACTTTACTGCTAAAAAGAATGAGATTGCCAAAATCGTTGCTCAAGAAAGATTACAGGCTCTGATAGATGGCTTTGTTGCTTCTTTGTATAGAACTGCTACAATTAAACCAAATGAATCGCTCTTTAAAAATAGCTAGCAAAGAACCAGTACTATGAAAAATAAACCATCAAAAGATACTTCCAAGTCTACACATGCCGAGTCTCGGGACCAAGAAAAAGCATTCAAACAAAAAGCCTTAGAAGTTACTTTTTCCCAGATAGATAAGCATTATGGCAATGGTGCTATTATGCTTTTGGGCCAAGCATCAAATATCAAGATTGAAGCAATTTCTACAGGTTCAATTCTTATTGATGAGGCTATAGGCATAGGGGGTTTTCCTGCTGGCCGTATTGTAGAAATTTATGGGCCTGAAGCTTCGGGCAAAACTACATTAGCTATGCATGCTATAGCCCAAGCTCAAAAGCGGGGTGGTATTTGTGCCTTTATTGACGCAGAACATGCTTTAGACTCGAACTATGCGGCTAACCTGGGCATTAATATTGATGACCTTATCATTTCTCAGCCAGATTATGGCGAACAAGCTCTTGATATTGCAGAAATGCTTATTCGTTCGGGAGCTATAGATGTTATTGTAATAGATTCTGTTGCAGCATTAGTGCCTAAGGCTGAGCTTGAAGGCGATATGGGAGACTCTCATATGGGCTTGCAGGCTCGTTTAATGTCTCAGGCGTTACGAAAGCTCACTCCAGTTGTGCACAAATCAAAAACTGTTCTTATTTTTATTAATCAGATACGCCAAAATATAGGTGCTATGCCTTTTGCGCCAAAAGAAACAACCACGGGTGGTAATGCCCTCAAGTTCTATGCTTCATTGCGTCTTGATGTTCGGCGTGTTGCCAGCTTAAAGAAGAATGAGGTTCATTTTGGCAATAGAGTAGCGGTTAAGGTAGTTAAAAATAAGATGGCTCCCCCATTCAAACGGGTTGAAATTGATCTGCTTTTTAATGAAGGTATCAGTAAAGAGCTAGATCTTCTAGATGCTGCTTTGCATTACGCTATTATTACTAAGTCAGGATCATGGTTATCTTTTGAGGGAGGGAACTTCGCTCAAGGGCGAGACCAAGCCTTGGCTATTCTCAAAGAAGATAAAAAGCTCGCTTTACACATAGAAGAAAAAGTAAGAGAAGCGATTATTGCAAGTAAAAGTCTTGTGAGTGCTCCTGTAGAATCCACCGTTGATGAAATCGGTAGTTAATATGTTAATAAAATATCAGTCTATTTCTTTGATTAAAGGTGATTATAGCATTGAAAGGTAAAAAAGAGGCTCTTCCTCTCATAAATGATAAAATTCGTGCTGAACGGTTGCAACTGATAACCCATGAGGGTGAAAATATTGGTGTTGTTCCAACATTAAAAGCCTTGCGTATGGCTCAGGAAGTAAATCTTGATTTGGTTTTAATTTCTGATCAAGGTAAAGATGGTGTTCCTGTTGCTAAGATCATGGATTTTGGCAAGGTTTTATATGAAAAGAAAAAACAGCAGGCAGAAGCAAAAAAGCATCAGAAGGTTATTCAGGTCAAGGAAGTTAAGCTCCGGCCTAAAATTGGTGAGCACGATTATCAGACTAAAATGAATCAAGCGTTGGACTTTTTGAAAGAAGGTAAGCGAGTAAAGATATCTATCTTTTTTAAGGGTCGCGAAAACGCAACTAAAGATAAGCGGGGCGCTGAAATTTTTGAAAAAATTAATAAAACTTTCGAAGAGGCAGATCTGTTAAAGAATCTGGTTCAAGAAGAAGATGGAAGCATGGGACAAGTATGGTCTCGTGTTTACTATTTAAAAAGCAGTAAATAATTTTAGTACATAGGGTTTATATATGCCAAAAATGAAAACAAGTTCTGCAGGTAAAAAACGATTTAAAAAGCTGGCAAGTGGCAAAATTAAACGGGCTAAGGGTTTTAGGCGGCATCTTTTAACAAAAAAGAACCGTAAAACTAAGCGTCAGTTGCGTGGTGGTGCCTATGTCCATCCAGCAGATTATGCTGGTGCAAAATTTTTATTGCCTTATTAAGAGTGTATAGTTAGCCATTATAGAATTTGGGATTGTGCGATGACTAGAGTAAAACGCGGGACAGTAGTTAAGAAGCGTCATAAACGATTGCTGAAAAAGACAGCAGGTTTTTGGGGACAACGTAAAAATATTTTTAGACGAGCTAAAGAAACCCTTTTGCGGGCAATGGCATATGCTTTCAAAGGCCGCAAATTAAAAAAACGCGATATGCGAGCACTTTTTATCTCGCGTATTGGTGCAGCGGTTTCTCAACAGGGTATGTCATATAGCACCTTTATCCATGGTTTAAAAAAATCAAAGATCGAGCTTAATAGAAAAATGTTGAGCCAGCTTGCTATTTTTGAGCCAGATGCTTTTGTTGCGATAGTTGCAAAAGCAAAAGAAAACCTTGTTTCTTGACAATTTTTTGGGCAGCCTACTAGACTGTTTTCCAGTAATGAGTAAGTAGGCTCCCATAAAATCAAGAGAGGTAGTATGGAAGAATTAAGTTTATTGGAAAAGAAAATTACATCTCTTGTGGATGTGATACATGAGTTAAAGAAAGAAAAAGCAAAATTAGTTGAAGAGAACTTTCAACTGCTTACAAAGCTTGAAATATTAGAGAATTCTTTGTTGACAGATAGTGAGCGCATAGAAAAGCTTAATCAAGAACGAGCGCTAACCAAAACTGTTGTTGATGATTTGATAAGAAGTATTGACTTGCTGGTAGAAGAAAAGCAGCAATGATGGATAAAAAAACAAGAAATTGTAAGGTTACTATCTTTGGGGATTGTTATCCTTTGGTAACAACAGAGCCTGAGGAGCATATTGTCAAGGCTGCCCACCTGGTTGATACATATATGCATGATATAGCAACTAAATCCACCACTCTTGATGAAAAGAAGATTGCTGTTTTAGCGGCGCTTCGTATTGCAAACCAGGTGGTAATGTTGGAGCATGAAAAAGATCAGGGAAAGCATAAAGAAAAGCAACTTATAGAGGCTATTGATCAAGAATTGAAAAACTTAATGAAATAGTTTTTTTATCTGTTTCCCCTACTTGTTATTGATTTATCAGCCACGCGGTTTTGTCTCACGCTCATATAACAAAAAACGGCATTGCCATTTTGTTACTTTGATCTTGATCTTGTCTGTATGCGTTATGTACCTATAATCATAACGTGTCATTATAAAGGTACCTGTATTTATTCTTCTTTTTGCTATGTAGAGCGATTATAGTGCATATGATTATAGATACTATGCAAGAGGCCCTAAGAAGATAGTAAGTTGTGAAATAAGCGATATTTAGATAGAAGCAAGGAACGAGATGTTTGAGTTAAACGCAATGGCATTCATACTGAGCGGTGGAATCCTCATGCTCATTATAATGATGCTCTACGCAAAAAGAAAAATTGACGCTGCTAATGATCTACTAAAGCGTGCAAATGAGCGTTGGAAAAACGCCAAGCGTGATGTAGAAAATGAACGCCGCGAAGCATTATTAAAAGTTAAAGATGAGATCTTTAAAAAGCGCAATGAAGCTGAACTGGAAATGAAACGTGATCGGTTAGAATTGGATCGATTACAAGCTAAACTTAATGCAAAATATGAAAGCATCGAGAAAAAAGAGCAGGGTATTGATGATTTAAGACTTGAACTGCAACATAAAGAACGTGCATTGTCACGCGCAGAAGATCTTGTTCGTGTGCAAGAAACAAAGATTAAAAATATGTATAATGATTTGGTTAATAAGTTAGAACGTATTAGTTCTATGACGCGCGATGAGGCAAAGCAAGCGTTATTTGATATATTGCAGGCAGAGGTTCAGCTGGCAAATCAAAAATGGATGCAGCGCGTAGAAGAAGATGCCCGCCAAACCGCAAAAGAGCGGTCATTGCAGATCCTAGTCACCTCTATGCAGCGGTATACAGCAGAGCAAGTTGGTCCTCATTCATCTTCGGTAGTCCATCTGCCTAATGATGAGATGAAGGGAAGAATTATTGGTAAAGAGGGCAGAAATATAAAAGCTCTTGAAATGGCAACCGGTATGGAGTTTGTTATTGGAGATACCCCTGAAATTATTACTATTTCAGGCTTTAATCCAGTAAGACGAGAAATTGCCCGCCGGACTCTTGAAGGGCTTATTCTTGATGGCCGTATTAACCCGACCCGAATTGAAGAAATGGTGCAACAGGTTGAAAAAGACGTCGAAGAAATGATTCAGGAATATGGGCATAGTGCAGCATTAGAATTTAATTTGCAAGGTGTTAACCAAGAAATCATTACCTTACTGGGTAAGTTGCATTTTAGAACAAGTTTTTCTCAAAATGTTCTTGTTCACTGTAAAGAAGTTGGTATGTTTGCACGTATGATTGCAGAAGAGCTTGGGCTTGATGGCCATATGGCATTACGCGCAGGATTGCTGCATGATATTGGTAAGGCTGTTACGGCAGAAGTTGAAGGGCCACATGCTATTATCGGCAGTGATATAGCACGGCGTTGTGGTGAAGATGCCATGATTGTTAACGCAATTGCTGCCCATCATGAAGAGGTACAATTTTCATCACTCTATGCTCCAATTGTTGTGATAGCCGATACTATTTCTGCGTCGCGTCCGGGAGCGCGCCGAGAAACGTTAGCTGCCTATGTAAAGCGCCTTGAAAAACTAGAGGAAATAGCTCAATCATTTGAAGGTGTTAAAAAGGCATATGCCCTGCAAGCTGGTCGAGAAATCCGTATTATTGTAGAAGAAGATAGAATTGATGATGATTCAGCACTGCTATTGGCAGGTAAGATTGCCCGTAAAGTTGAGCAGGATATGACATTCCCTGGACAAATTAAAGTTAATGTCATCCGTGAAAAACGAGCAATTGAATATGCAAGGTAAGTCAATGAATACACTACGAGTTTTATTGCTTGGAGATCTTGTAGGAGATACGGGTCGTGCTATTTTTCAAAAGCATATTGAACGGATACGTGCTGAATATGGGATTGATGCGCTCATTGTTAATGGTGAAAATAGTTCTTCACAGGGAAGAGGTATTACCCCTACCATTGCTAAGTTTTTTAAGGCGCATGGGGTTGATGTTATTACATCGGGCAATCATATCTGGCAAAAAAGAGAAATATACCCGTATATTGCAGAGCATCGTGATCTTTTAAGACCGGCAAATTTTCCTTCGGATACACCAGGGGTTGGGGTAACTACCTTTTTATCTAAAGGGTATGAAATTGCTGTTATTAATCTCCAAGGGCGTATTTTTATGCGCGAGCACGTTAGCTGTCCCTTCAGGGCTGCGGAATCAATTTTGACCTATTTGCGCACTAAAACCAATATTATTTTTGTTGATATGCATGCAGAAGCAACATCAGAAAAAATTGGCCTGGCCTATTTCTTGGATGGTAAGGTGACCGGTGTTGTTGGCACTCATACACATGTGCAAACAGCAGATGAGCGAGTGTTGCCTGGCGGTACAGCATTTATAACTGACCTTGGCATGGCCGGATCTTTAAATTCCATGATTGGTATGAAAAAAGAGCCTATTATTCGTCATTTTTTGACCCAGATGCCTGAGCATTTTGTTGTTGATACCTCCAGACCCTTGGTTATGACCGGAGTATGGATTGATGTTGATACACAGACAGGCAAAGCTCTTGATATTCAACGCATTAAAATTGTTGATAATGATCTCCAAGTAACTGCCCATGGTGATTAACGGTAGAACATGATTCTTATTCTTCTACTTTATATGGCACTGGCAACGACCTTTACTCTGGGCAAGGCTGCTTTGGCCTACATACAACCGATTTTTTTGGTTGGTCTACGTATGAGTTTGGCGGGGAGTGCGCTTGCTGGATATGTGTATTTTTTCAAGCGTACGTGGTGGCGTTGCGATACAAAAGATTGGCGATTATTAGCGCAAATCACCGTGTTGCATATTTATGTAGCATATGTTCTAGAATTTGTTGCATTAGAACATATGAGTTCAGCAAAAGCATGCTTGCTGTATACAGCCGCTCCCTTTATTACAGCCGTATTTTCCTTTATTTTTTATGCCGAACGCTTACGAGCACAGCAATGGCTTGCGCTGTGTGTAGGCTGGTGTGGATTAATGATTATTCTTATAGAGCCATTGGTGGTGCAGGGACCACATACGTTGGCTATGACATGGTCTGAACTTTTATTGCTTGGATCAGTAGTCGCAGGCGCGCAAGGTTGGATAGTGATGCAGCGGCTTGTGCGTGATGAGGGTTATAACCCGATTATGGTCAACGCCTGGGGGATGATAACGGGAGGGGTATTGGCATTGGCTACTTCTTTACTTGTGGAAACAAGGCCATTTATTGTGACAGATCCAGATGCTGCGTATATGGTTGCACTGTATGTTGCAGCCCTAATTCTTATAGCCAATGTTATTTTTTATAACTGTTATGGAGCATTATTACGTATATATTCTGCCACGTTTCTAGCATTTGCAGGGTTTACGTGCCCCATATTTGCCGCATTGTATGGCAGATTCTTTTTAGGAGAGCCGATTACTCATGGTTTTATGCTCTCTTTACTCATTATAGGGATTGGATTATATCTTTTCTATTATCAAGAATTAAAAAAGGTTCAAAAAATATAAAGGCCCTCATAGCAGAGAGCCTTTATAGTATAGTCGTAGTATTTCTTAGAGGTAACGGCGAGAAGACTTTCTGCGTGATGAAGCAGATTTTTTACGAGATCTGCTGCCAGCCATTTCAAGAATAGCTTCCATTACGCTTTTTTTACGACGGGTTGTTTTGCGCTTTGCGGCTTTTCTTGGAGCAGCTTTAACAGATTTTCTGCGTTTAGAAGCTGCGCTCTTCTTAGCTGTTTTACGTTTTGCAGCTGCGCGTTTTACTGTCTTCTTAGCAACTTTACGTTTTGCAGCTTTTCTTGGAGCAGCTTTTCTCGCTACTTTACGTTTAGCTACTTTACGCTTAGCTACCTTACGCTTAGCTGTTTTTTTCTTAGCCACCATGGGACTCTCCTTCTTTTGTTTAATAAACAATATTCTCTATTCATTCATTCAATTTTTGTCTTTGTCTTCTTACTACTTAATTCAAGCGTACAAGATTTACAATTTAATTCAAGCGTACAAGATTTACAATTTAAAAATCAACACTTGAAGAAGAAAATTATCGTTTTTTTTATTTTTTTCGTTATTTTTTATGACATTTTTATTCTTGTGCGAGCTCTTTGAATCGAGCTTTTCGTGGAAACTTGGAATGTATATCATTTCAACACAAAAATGTGTGTAAATTGTATAAAAAATATAAAGATTTTCGTTTTTTTTGGTACGCTAAAATGATTTTTTTTTTAGGGGGTTGCACGTGCAAAAATATAAGAATAATGAGTTCAGGGAACTCTTGCCATGCATAATATCGTGTATTCACCATCAGATTTTGACCACTATCTGCGCAATGCGCATGTTTTTTATACACAGTATGAGACTGCAGCGGGTACTCTCTTGCTTATGGCCACGCAGGATGGGATTTTTAAAGCGACATTTATGGATGACGCAACCGTACTGCCTACCTGCAAGTTAGTAGATAAGATAGCCATGGATAGGCTTATTCTTGTAGGAACGGACTTTCAAATTAGAGTCTGGCAGGCGGCCCTACAGATTCCCGCAGGCAGTACAGCTAGCTATTCCTCCCTGGCCCAAACCATTGATCGACCAACTGCGTATAGAGCTGTAGCACGGGCATTAGGCCAAAACCCCATAGCTTATCTTGTTCCCTGCCATCGTATTATTGGCAAAAAGGGTACTATGACTGGCTATGCGTGGGGTATTGAAAAAAAGCGGGCATTACTCAGCGCTGAGGGAGCTTGCCCTGTTACGTTGTAAGCTAATATTTTTGGCCGTAGAAACAAAATTTGGATGCGTGCTCTTATCTGCGTACGCTGGAATATGGGGTAGCTGATAATGGCGCAAGAATGCGTGCGCATCATTGCGATAACGATTACCTTCAGGGCCACTAATTATAATGCCATGAAGCCCTTGTTGTGTAATTAAAAGATGTACGTTGTGCCCAGTTGCTTGCAGGGCAAGATAGAGCTGCATAGTAGTGGAATAATGGATCAGGGTATCTTGTTTGGAGCATACGATAAAAATGGGAATATCCCTCTGAATTTTGTGGGCAACATCAATGGGGCGGATGCCATAAGGGCTATAGCTTCTAAAAACCAGACTACAAGCAAGGTTTCCCAGCGCGGTTAATCCTGGCAGGTAATTAAGATAATATCTGCCCAGAATGGTATCTACAACATTTTCAATATCATCAAAAGGTGATTCCAGAATGATAGCCTGTACGTTTTATGGGTATGATGCGTGCCCATAAAAGTAAGAATGGTGAGAAGCTCCTCGAGAAACACCATATAAAATAACCTTGTTCCCGCTTTGTACAGCCTTATCATATTCCTGAACTAAACATTGAATATCGCCATCTTGGGCTAAATTAGCCGGTTTTGGGTGGCTATGTACGTGGGAATCTTGAAAATCAAAGGTCTGCACATGTCCTGGAATACAGAGATGTTTTTTGTAAAAAAAGCCAGATTTGTGACTTCCGCCTAATCCATGGGCAAAGAGGGTTAAGGTAGGGGCTGTCGCCGGATAAGGTTCTTCATCGATAGGTGACTTTTTTTGACCTCTATAGGCTGTTTGATTGATATATTGATACATTCTATGGCCGGCATATGATGCTACGGCTACGATGATGGCACTATGCTTTTTGCCCCAAGAATGAACCAAATCCATCGATAGGGTTTGGCTCATTATAAGAGTAGTGGCACATGCTAGAGCGTAATAAGGACGGTGCATAGGTATAAAAACTTCCTAGAGGGTATAGTCTAAACTATGAAGGTAATTCTTATAGTATACAGGGTGCCTTAAGGAGCTCAAATGGCTATATATTGTTTTTATGCGATCAATTTGGCTAAACTATCGCTTATAAGGGTAACGTGAGTAACTTGATTGAGATAGTATATGAATAGATATTGGCTATATGGATATAGATATAATGCTTTAGGGATACTTTTACTATCAACACTGTCTTGTTTTGGTAGGCAATTTACTGTCTATAATCATTTGCCGGTTGATATTTATTGCGACCTGGACTCTACAACACTTGGCTGCCATTTCCATTTTGATACCAATTTTCCAGGACATAATGCAGGAGCTATTCCAGCAAGAAAAATTATTGGAACAAGTTCCACGGGCGGGCCTCTTTATAGTCCAACCAAAGTAATTAATGGTACGGGCAGTAGTGGCGAATGTGAACTTGCCTGTTATCTGAATGTCAAATTCAAAGTAGTAGGGGAGCGCTTACCCTTATACATTCAAAATTAATCTCGATCCTGCAGGAACCTGCGACAATTTAACATTTGAGATCTCTGAAAAAGGTCCCAACATTATTTGTGCGATATATAAAGAAGGAACATTTCTCAATGAACGAGGATTTTGGTTTGAAGCTGAAACACCAAAATCGGAGTTTTATAGAACAAATCTTACCAATCTTTCCACGGTTACAAAGATTGTTAACAACAGCGATGCAGAATTAGAATGAACAGCTCAGCTAAAAAAAATGGCTACGGCAAGATCCCGGGATCTAACAATACCTGCAAATAAGCAAGGTACCATATGCTGAATTGTCAGGTAAAAAAATGGATAGCATTTACCGTGTCCGTATGAAACGGTTGGCGCTGGCGCCATTGAATTTTTCATCAATCGTGATAACCAAGGATAACCGTTATGAGATGTATAGTATGTCTGGTGGCAATGTACATCTGCGAGGGCCGGATGCTCATGGCAATTGGGCTGATCTTGTCTATGATCCAGGCCTGAACTATGCGTTGGTAATTGGTCAAAAAGGAATTCCTAGACTGCAACCTGAATAAAGACTTTTTATACTATGATCTCAGCTTATAATGCGCATAAAAATCATCTACCGCCTTTTTTACCAGATCAGCATCAGGCCCTTGGAGCAGTTTTGCATGCTTGCAGCCATCCGTGTTACATGGACATTGGTGTGTCCTGTGTCTTGCAATCGTTGCGCAAGGCGCAATGACCCGGCTGCTGGAACAGTGCTGTCTTGATCAGAACAGATAATAAGAATAGGCAGATCTTTGGGGATTTGATCGGCAACATCTATAGGATGAGGGCCATCAAAATTATAGGTATGGAACCCTAGCCGTATAATGTTATGCACAAAAGAACGTACCAAGATTTTTTGTATTTATCTTGAATAGTTCCTTGTATCGAATCGTAGGGTGATATTAAAACTAATGCAGCAACTTGTTTTGGTTTTTCTTGAGCCACATAAGTTACTATTGCCGATGCGCCACGAGAAAGCCCCATCAAAATAATGGGATTTGAGTATTTTGTAATGAGCTCTTTATAAGCATTTGATAATGCTTGAATATCGCGCTGTTGACCCAAATCAGTTTTCCAGACAGACCACTTTGCATCGGGAAAATTAAACGTTGCCGCTGGACCCTCAATAATGAACTTTTTGTTGCGGTGTACCTTGCCTTTGCGGTCTCTATATGATTTTACATAGGCATATACCTGTTTCCCGGTGTCAATTACTCCATGCGCAAAGAGTGTTATCGGTTGTTGCTCTTGAGCCTGGACAATCGAAACAAAGAATATAAGCAGACTATTTGTATGTTTCATAAAATTTATTGGTAAAAAGTTCTTGTGGATCATATTTTTTCTTGAATTGTACAAAATTTTTAAACACTGGGTAAGCAGCATCAAGTTGTTGGCGTGTTGCTATTAATTGATAGGGTAAATAATAGGTGCCATGACATGCAAGGGCTTTGTTAATTAACTGTTGTGTCCAGGTAACAGTATGGGCATAGGATTTACTATCTTTGTGCACAGGAATATACAGCACAAATGCGCAACAATCAGTGCGTGCAAATGATAAGAATGATTCACTATCTTTGCATACATGACGAGCTGAGATATTTAAAATATTAATCGAATGCTCTTGTATGGTAGCTCTTAGATGGTTGATAAATGATGGTACGTAATCATACGGGATAAAATATTCTTGTAAAATATAATGGGTAGAAGAGCTATCTTGAGGTAGAGAGCTAATTGAATAACTCATAAAGTTGTTGCGGGATGTTACGCCGCTTTTAAAAAGATATTGCTCTAATCTAAAACGAAGGTTCTTCAAAGACGGGAACTTCTTCGTGAGTATGAGTGCGTTGCGTAGTAACCAATTCATGACGATGATACGTTTGCTACTATTATTAATTGTTGCTGGGGTTGGAGCACTATTTGCAGAGTTTTTTTCATACGTAATGACAGCAGCTTTTTCAAGAGGATTGTTCGGGTCTAGTGAAAAGCGAGCAGAATAAAATTCTACTCCAGGATTGTCTTTAATATTTTGCATAAAGTGTTGAACAAGCTTATCCGATGCAATCGTAGTAGTGGTGATGTTGAGTGTAGCATCAGTAACAAGTGATAGGGTAACCTCAATAATAATGCCAAAAAGACCATAACCACCAATAGCCAGACTAAAAAGCTCTGGATTTTGCGTACGGCTAGCGGTGACAACAGTGCCATCTGCTTGCAAAATTTTGCATGATTTAACAGTTTTAATAAGAGGGTTTTCTACAAGGTCTTGACCATGCACGTTCACGCCCAGTGACCCGCCAATAGAAAAATCATTATAAGATTGCATCGCTTTAACTGCCAATTGATGAGGAGCTATGGCTTGTTGTAACTGTCCCCACGTCATACCAGCTTGTACGGTAGCCACTTGTTTGCGCACATCGAGCCGTATGAGTTTATTAAAGTTTGCTAAGTTAATTTGATATGCATCAAGTACTGCAGATAGTGTTTGTCCTCCTTGGCTTTTACCTGCACCCACAATCGATATTTTTTTATTTTCTGTACGAGCTTTATTAACAAGAGCAGCACAAGCTGTTGTTCATTTTGGGGAGAATGCACCGTAGTGGCCTCAGTCGCAGTAAATAAAGAGCGTAGATATTGTTTTATGGCAACTCCCATGCCATGCTGCACTTGTGGTGCTCTATTACTTTTGATTAATACTTTATCAACAGGAGTTTCAGTTGCCGGCGTAATCACTGTTAAAGCAGGATGTACTGTTAGAGCGCCTATTGGTTGTATACGAGGTTGGAATAGCCCGTTGCGACATCTGCGCAGAATGTAGTACCGTATATTGCCAATGCTAGAGAGAGTTTAAAGATTTGCATAATTATGTCCCCTAAAAAAAAGTCTTTTTACTATTAAAAATCGTGTATATACATAATTTCGCTCTGATTTTTATGGCAATATTTAATCACTGGAGCCAAGGCAGATGTGTGCACCATTAAGCTGGCATACTCATATTCAGGTTGGGTTGGCAAATGCCACGTATACTCTTTTGTGCATCCATGTATGGCACAATCGATAGGTTTGTCTTTTTTATACCGTATTTTGAGTTGAATCATTGTATTGCCGGCAATTTCTGCTATCGAAATATCTTTGTAGTAAGCAAGCTTTTCTAGGATCAATCCAAACTGTTTATACCGCGGCACTTCTATTAACTTAATAGGTCCAGCTTGATTGAGAGAGCTATCTACAATTTTAATGCGGTGATCAACCCTGCTTATCTGATTATGCGGATCATGAACAAGGAGTTGAATGGTAGCCGGAGCAGTCCCAGCACACATATAACCAACTGGCACAGCAACTAATCCTTTAGCTGTAAATTCAACCAGACGGTTAAGACCCAAGCAGACATTCTTGCGATTTACGCCTGATTGTTTAAACACCTGCCAATATTCACCAAGTTTTTTAAAATAGGGGAATGCATACCAAGGGGTATGCTCGAGAAATGAGCCATATTCTTGCGATACATGAGCATCGAATTTTTGTAGTTGTGTGACGGGCGTTTTCCAGCACATTATTTTATTGGGTAGGTAGGCAATACTTTTAGCTATATATTCTGCCGTCATCGTGGTGCCAATAAATAGATTATCTTTTGTATATTCTGATGTAAGGGTAGACATGAAGCCTTTATCGGCAGCGGCTTTTTTGGAAGCTTTTGCAAACAGATTCCAATATGATGCCACGTAGCGCAGATGAGGGAATTCATACCAATTGTTGTTTTGTACAAACGTTCCATAATCTTGAGAAGCATCAACATTGAGCCATTCAGGGCCATTAAGATAGGTTCTAACGCCATTGCGTTGGTACTGCGAGTTGTGGCGCAATGCAGAGGATGCATTGGCCAGGATATCATCGGTTGTGCATGCCACTTTGGTGAATTTAACCAGTGTATTTATCGTCGGATCACCCGCTTGTAGCAGTCGTTCGGTTCCGACTTTAAAGCCATTATGCTCGAGTAATGAGATCCAATAACTGAGCGGTTGGAAATTGCGATATTCGGCTGTCTCTGATTCGACAGTTTCTGCCGTTACAATGGCATTAAATACACTGTGTGCTGCATGAGCCATAGAGGCTACTTTAGGTGAAGTTATATCATGATCTCTCAGGATAAAGGTTCCTCCTGGACGCAAAATTCTACGAATTGAGGCAACAAAGCTTTGTAGTTTTTCTTGTGGTATATGATGCAATCCGATAAAACATACTACCAAATCAACGCTATTATTCGGGATGGCTTCAGGTATTGGTGCATAGTCGTTCAAGGGCACAAAGGTATCATATGACAATCGTCCACCACATTGAATGCGATCAGTCAATCGCTGTTTATCATTCATGGCATACATGGTGCCTTCCATAGGCACCAACTGCTTGATACTTTGCCATTATTATCTAGATCAGCAGCCATTTTAATGCCATAAACCATGTCCTCTAAAGAGCGAATGCTGAGCTCTTTACTTTTACTGGCTAGCTCATTAAGTAGGGTAGGGTTGATTGCTACATGTGCTTTGTCAAAAAAATGATTAAGCACTTGCTTGCATAATGTTTCGTCTGGATTAGGAATCTCCAGGGTGTTGCATCCAAATCTATCAAGGAATGGGTTGCTCAATTTCTTGAATTCGTTAGTAGCGCATATAATAAAAATGGTAGGATCTTCTTTGCAAGCATCAAGCTCAATCCATAGTTGTTGTAATGCTGCCTTATGCTCAGCCCTAAATTCGCTGTCATTAGAAGATGCCAATGCATCTATTTCATCGATAAATATCACTATTTTTTTACCGTGCTGTTTGCCCAGTTCTCGTGCTTTGGTAAACATATCAATAACGTTTGCAGCTCCTTGTCCCACATAACGCTCAACCATGCTACAGGCACTGCGTGCTATAAAGATGCTATCGGTCTCTTGGGCGAACTTTTTGGCCAGGGTACTTTTGCCATTACCAGGGGTACTGTCTAATAAGAGACGATTGAGAAAGAATGCATTGCCACGCATAGATTGTTTGAACTGATGCATTAACCAGCACAATAATTTTGGTTGTTTGCCTACCATACCAACAATGAAATGATCTGTTTGATTGTGTTTTGCTTCATGCAGTGGATAGAGGGGTATTCCATACAGCGTCACTAATAATACAAATAATATTTTCGATACGAAATTCATCAATGATAAGCCCCCAGTTAAAAACCCCAATGTAAATTCTCTATCTTTAAGGGTACCCAAGATTCAATGTTTATAAATGGTCATATAGGCTAAAAAAGCCTGGATAATCTATACTTTTTTAGCCAAATGGGTAGGATTTAGTCATTAAGCTATGGCCACTAACCTACAAAGGACGATGGAAACGATGAGTAAAAAGCTCCCTGACATTAATCAAGATTTTTCTCAATGGTATAATGAAGTTATCTATGAAGCCGAACTAGCAGATTTATGGCCGGTACGAGGCTACATCGTCATTCGTCCATATGGGTATGCCATTTGGGAGAATATTAAACATCGCCTTGATACCCGCATTAAAGAAACGGGCCATGAGAATGCCTCTTTTCCTTTATTAATTCCAGAATCGTTCTTAAAGAGGGAAGCCGAACACGTTGAAGGCTTTGCGCCTGAACTTGCCGTTGTTACCTATGCAGGGGGGCAAGAGCTAGAAGAACCACTGGTAGTGCGCCCAACATCTGAAACTATTATTCACTATATGTTTGCACGCTGGTTAAAATCGTATCGCGATTTACCGCTTAAAATTAATCAATGGTGCAATGTAGTGCGTTGGGAAAAGCGCACGCGGCCTTTCTTGCGGACAACTGAATTTTTTTGGCAAGAGGGACATACTGCGCACGAGACCCAAGAGGAAGCTTTAGCTCAAGCTCAAATGATGCTCAAAGAATATGTAGATCTTTGCTATGAATATTTAGCAATTCCGGTTATTGCAGGGATTAAATCAGATTCCGAAAAATTCCCAGGGGCAGATAGAACCTATACCTTTGAAGGGCTTATGCAAGATGGCAAAGCCTTGCAAATGGGAACCTCGCATCTTATTTCACAGAACTTTGCAAAAACGTTTGAGATGATGTTTCAAGATCGTGAAGGTAAGATGACCTATCCATTTTTGACCAGCTGGGGCGCAACTACACGTCTTGTGGGCGCTGTAGTCATGACGCATGGCGATAGCAAGGGTCTTGTATTGCCACCGCGTATTGCACCAATTCAGGTGGTGATTATTCCAATTTATAAGCCAGCAGATAAGCAGCAGGTTATGGATGCGGTAGCTAAAATGAAGGTTGATTTGGGGACCATTCGCACCGTCATAGATGATGATGAGCAAAAAACGCCGGGTGCTAAATTTTATAAGTGGGAACTTAAAGGGGTGCCTATCAGAATTGAAATTGGTCCTCGTGATTTGGCACAAAATCAGGCAATGGTGGCAGATCGTCTTGGCCTTGGCAAAAAAGCGGTTGCATTAGATGAGATAGGCATTGAAGTTAAGGAAATGCTTGAATCATTGCAGGCAACTATGCTTGAGCGTGCCCGTGAGCGGCGTAACAAACAATGGCACAAAGAAGAAAAACTCACAGACTTTGGGCCAAAGCTCATGGCTGATAATGGCCTGTATCAAACGGGCTGGTGCCGATCACCTGAATGTGAAGCAAAGCTAAAAGAATATGGAGCAACCACACGCTGCTT
>CAWEPS010000026.1:0-10699 GCA_963811005.1 uncultured bacterium | reverse complement strand
ACCAGCACAACTCTGTAGCGAGCGCCTGCACATTGGGATCTGTTGGGTTGTGCTGCGCATACCATGATAAAGCATGTTCAATTGCCCCAATCCCAATGGCATATTCACCCACATATTTAGCAGAAACAGCAACTAGAAGGTAGCGTGTTATTTGATAGAGATCTTTTTCTATTATAGATCGATCGTCCACAGGATATGATAATTGGCACGCTTGATGAGCATACTCGTAACAGCGTATCGGATCTTTTTGGGACCAATAATACTCGGCTAACCGTACTAATGGTTCTGCCCGATGTGGCCGCACTGCATACGCACGCACATAATTGTTAACCGCTAAATCCCATTTTTTACATTCGCCATACAGAGCGCCTAGCCGATAATGGGTCATAAAATCTTCTTCATCCATCCCTTCATAAGGGCCCGTAGTTCAAGCCACAGACATGCAGACTCATAATCATCCAAGCACGCATACGTTTGCGCAAGATAAAATACCGTGCGCGGATCATGCGGATTTTGCTCATAGGCATGCAATAATAGATCCAGATCACGCATCCATCGCTTACGCGACTTTTCTTGCCCCTGCTCACTTGTATTAAGATAAAAATAGACTGAATCTGGCAACATTATACCCGTAATGTAGCTGGGCAGTTCGTGCACAACACCAATAAAATGTATAGTGTTATGAGCACGAATTAATCGTGGCGTAGAAAAATCATGCAAAGAATCTGCTGTTTCACGCAATAAACGTACTTCATACACAGGGCATATATCATGTTGATGCTGATAACAAAAATCTAATAATCCTGCCACATTGCGCATATACCATTCAGCATCGGGCATGAGCATAAAGC
The DNA here is from genome assembly GCA_963811005.1 of uncultured bacterium. Lineage (GTDB taxonomy): Bacteria > Babelota > Babeliae > Babelales > Vermiphilaceae > CAWEPS01. The sequence goes on along the minus strand of CAWEPS010000026.1, from coordinate 9,848 downwards.
AAGCATCTGGAAACTGTTGTTCAGTCAATGCTAATGCCCTCGTACGCGAGGTTGCAAAATCAACAAATGGTTCTTGGCGTATGATGCCTCTGCGCACATTGTATGTTGCAAATAATCGCTCGACTTTCTCTACCGTGTCATCAGTAGATCCTGTGTCGAAAATGAGATAGGCATCAATGCCAGCGTCAATAAATGGCTGCAATGTTGCCTCAATCACCAGTGATTCATTTTTAACCATCAAAACAACAACTAGTAGTGGATCATAGGTGATTGCGATGCTGCCATGCACTATGTGCGATGCTACAGCAACGACCATCAAAAAAAAATAACGTACCTTCATGGGAACCCAAACTTCCTTTTTTTTAGAAATGGCCCACACACCGCGCTACAAACAAAATGCCCTGCGTTCTATTACGTGCACAAGGTTATCCGCGCTTTCTTCATCACCTCTACTAACTTTTACTTTAGTTCAATAGATGGTGCTACTACTTTATATCCCATCATATCATCTTCTGTTTGACTATCTTCTATAATTTTCATCTCAATTTTTGCACCCAAGGCAGACAGACTCTGTTCTAATGAGTCATAGCCACGCGTCCAATGATGAGTGCCTGCCATGGTGGTAGTGCCTCGTGCTGCCAATCCTGCACCGACTAATGCAGCAGATGCACGAATATCAGTCGCTATGACATGCGTGCCATAGAGTTCATCCACACCGGTAATAATTGCTTTATTATGCTCGATATGGATTTGTGCTCCCATTTTTTGCAATTCGCGAACATGTAACAGACGATTTTCAAAAACCGTTTCTTCAATAATACTTGTTCCTTCGGCCAAACATTGAGCAGCCATCATTGGCGCTTGCAAATCAGTTGGAAATCCTGGATATGGTGCAGTTTTAAATGATACTGCACGCGGGGTAGGCGTTGCTTTAAAGGTAATACCAACACCATTATGGCCCACTTCGATACTATGGCCCATTTCTTGCAACTTCATCAAAAAAATATCCATGGAATGTGCGGGAGCTTGTGGCAAATACAATTGCCCACCCGTTATGGCTGTTGCTAATAATAATGTGCCTGCCTCTAAACGATCATACATAATCGCATGTTCTATGGGATTTAAATTTTGTACCCCCTCAATTTCGATAGTTGCTGGCGGTAGAATGTTAATCTGCGCGCCCATTTTTTTGAGTACCGTGATTAAATCAAAAACCTCTGGTTCTAATGCTGCATTGAGTATACGCGTTGTGCCTTGTGATAGAACAGCGGCCATCATAATATTTTCGGTAGCACCAACGCTGGGATATTCAAGAGGATACGTACCAGGCTGCAATTTTAATGTTGTTGCGCGTAAGAAATCACCATTAATTTCTATATCAACACCCATTTTTGCAAAATTAGTAAGATGATAATTAATTGGCCTTGTACCAATAACACATCCACCTGGCAATGCAATATCTGCACGACCAAAACGTGCCAACAATGGTCCCATGACCAAAATTGATGCACGCATTTTTTTCATAATATCATGGCTCACTTTATAGTGATGTATTGATGATGTATCAACTTCTACCGTTTGCTGCTCAGGATAATATTCTACGTGTGCGCCAAGTTGCTTGAGCAGCTTGATCATCTGCAACACATCAGTCAGACCCTGGGACATTGGTCAATTTTGATTTGCCTTGCGTTAAAATAAGTGATGCAATAATTACCAGTACAGCATTTTTTGCTCCTCGCAAGGGAGCGTTACCGGTTAATCCCAATGATTGCTCAACAACAAGATATGCATTTGACATCATTTATATCCAATATTTTTTAGTGTGCTCTATCGTACAAAAAATTTTAAGAAATAGTTTGAAAATAGTAGCACAACTTTGTGCAAATTGCCCATCTTTTTGTTTCGCTTTTTATGCATACGGTAATGCACAACCAACTTGCTTTTTTGATTTTTTTAATTAATGTCTCTTGTTAAGAAGATGATGGTACTCCTAAGCACGAGGTGGTTATGAAAAAAATCTTGAGATGCCTTCATATAACAATGTTCCTGCTGAGCATCATGGACATGCATGCTCGCCAAAAAGCTACGGTACGTATTGGTAATGAGTTGTGCAATGATGAAGAGCTCTTTTTACAAAAACGCATGCCGCATGTAAAAGCTGCGCTAGAAGAATTTATTGGAACATCTTTAGAAGACGATGAAGTACCACGGATCGCAGTCTGTTGTAGCGGTGGCGGATATCGCGCTATGCTTGCAACACTTGGATCATTTCAGGGAGTAGCTCCTACTCTTGAATCTGCAACGCACAAGAATCTGTTCCATCATATGCTCACGTATGTAACATCACTTTTTACTTTCACAAGCGGCGCTGACCAACAATTCCAGACACCGGTACAATCTAATCTTGGGTTACTCTCTTTGTGCACGCATGCATCAACACTATCGGGATCTACATGGGCGCTTGCCTGCTTGCTCCATTCACATCGTATCAGTTGATGATTATATAGCACACTTATCACATGCACTTAACACAACGATTTTTGAAGATGTTAATGTTGATGAAATCATACGGGTTCTGGTTGAAAAACATGAACGTGGACAACCGGTTTCTTTAATTGATATCTATGGCGCACTGCTCGCACAAAAGCTATTATGCAGTGATCCTTACAGTGTTGATTTGGCATCGCAACGCATATATGTTGAACAAGGCACCATCCCTCTGCCAATCTATACCTCTATAACTGGCAATGAAGATGTCCCATATTGCTGGATCGAATATTCACCGTATGAAGTTGGCGGTTATGATCTGAATGCCTACATACCAACATGGTCATTTGGTCGCAAGTTTGATTATGGAACATCGCAAGACTACGCACCATCACAACCACTGTATTGCGCATTGGGAATATGGGGCTCTGGCATGTCGGCAAACGTACAAGAATTTTATCGTGATGTTATAGTTCCACGTACTGAACATATGCTCACGCTGCTTAAAGATGATATAGAAGCAGTGGTGCGTTCGCATGAATCATTAGACGTGGCAGAAGATCTGCTTGACTATCGTGTTTCACCAGCCCAAGTATTTAACTGGACACTCAATGCACCGCATGCACGCCTTACTAGTATAGAATTATTAACATTAATTGATGCCGGTATAGATTTTAACATACCAGTGCCGCCATTATTAAATCGTCAGCGAGATATAGATATTATTATCATTCTTGATGCAAGTAATGGAACTCTTGGTAATGAGCTGTACAAGGCAGAAAGTTATACACGTCGCCACAATCTTAAATTTCCACCAATTAATTATGCTTTAATCCAACAACCATGCTCAGTGCATTGTGATCCTGCTGATGCAACCACTCCTATTGTGATTTATATGCCTCTGGTGCATAATCCAGGCTATCAAAATGGATGGGATCCGCGCAGTGCATCATATACCGCCACGTATAATTTTACCTACTCGCAGCAAGAGGTGTATCAGCTTACTGGCCTGACGCGCTACACTATGCAAAGCAGCGCACCAATTATTCGTGCCACGATTGAACAATGGATCAGTCAAAAAAGAACCCACAAAAAAGTTATGATGTAATAGAGCCATGCCGCTTGAGTATGACAACTTCTCGAGCAGTTAAAAAGCGCCAACGGCCACACAGAAGATCTTTTTTTGTTAGCCCAGCATAGCCAACACGATCAAGCCGTTTAATGTCATAACCTAGATGCTCAAAGATACGACGCACAATACGATTTTGCCCACTGTGTAAAGCAATTTTGACCACCATGCTTTGACGGCCATCTACATAGGCAATATCATCAACCTTGATAGCGCCATCTTCAAGGATTATCCCCTCTTTTATTTTGTGCAGATCGGTATCAGTAAGCGGCTTGGTTAATGTAGCATAATATACCTTGCTCACCTGATAGCGTGGATGGGATAATCTCTGGGCAAGATCGCCATCATTAGTAAGGACCAATAGGCCCGTGGTAGCCCTATCTAGCCTACCAACAGGGTATAATCTAACCCGAGGGGCACCCTCTAATAAATCCAATACGGTATTTCTTCCTCTTTCATCCGATACGGTAGTCACGCAATTGCGAGGCTTATTGAGCAGGATATAGACCTTATGCTCCTGACGAACGATCTTTTTATCGACTTTAATGTGATCCTGAGGAGCAACACGGTAGCCAGGATCATACATAATAGCCCCATTGACGGTTACCTGACCTTCTTTAATCAAATCAGCAGCTTTTCTCCTGGAACAAACCCCTGCATGGGCAATATATTTACTCAAAACATCCATCTGGTGACTCCATTAATGATATGTATATAAACTAGCTTTGTTTTTAGCATACCACAGGCTTACTATATTAAAACTGGTAGGTTAACTTTTTTATCATAAAAACCCTTGTTTTTGGCCTTTTTAATCTGGTATTATAGGTATTGAGAGTAATTGAATTGGTTCAAAAAGGAGAAAACCATGTGTAAAGCGTGTGGTAATGAAAAATGCATGTGTGGCAAAGGCCCATGCAAACTTTGTGGCAAATCTACCTGTAACTGCGGCAAAGGCCCTTGTGGCAAATGCGGTTGTGGATGCCCCGAACATAACAAAAAGTAATACCCCTATTAAAGTAAAAAAGCTAGCATAAGAGCTTTTTATGCTAGCTTTTTTTATGCCCTACCTTATACCAATCATTTCGATGGCAGCACAGTAGCTACGACCAAAAATAGCTATCGTGTTGTTAAAAAAATCCTACAGCAGATGCGCTATGCATCGGCTAGGAACGTAGTTATTGTATATTTTAACAAAGGAGATCCCTCATGAAGAATAAAAACTTAAGAGAACAAGAAGGTTTTAGTGGTAAATCAGAATGCGGCAAAGAATGCCGAGAACAAGAACATAATCACGGCAAAAAAGAGCACGGCAACGTAGGTAGAGAGCAACGCCGTGAACAATCGGGCAAAGAAGGCTTTGGCAAAAAAGAGCATAAAGCGCGCGAAGATTATAACAGAGCCCCAACGCCAGCTTCTTCTACTACAAAAGAAGCACGTGCTGATGAAGAAACAGATACGCAAGAGCGCACCAATACAAAGAACTGGTACTAATCGTTAGAATTGACTGTGCGTTGAAAAGTTCGGAGGCATTAAGCGTTTACGCTTTATATCGCGATCAACGGCTGAAGCATGCAATAGCATGCACTATTTCAGAGAATTGGTTGCCGTAGTGTTATGATGTTAAAAAACACATTGCAATGTCTCCGTGCATTTTTTTATTGATCCTTTATGCTGGTATAAAAAATATGATATCACCTATGCATAAAGGAAGTGTATGTCATCTAAAGGACTTGAGGTTATTTGTGGCCCCATGTTTTCTGGCAAATCAGAAGAGCTCATGCGCAGACTGCGACGAGCAAAAATTGCGCGACAAAACGTTATAGTATTTAAAAATAGTCTTGATAATCGTCATGAACATGCTTTTGAGTATGTGGTCTCTCATGACGGCAATAAACTTGATGCACAACCTATAAAAAACATAGATGATATTGTATCGATAGCAACCAACTTACACAGCGATGTAGTTGGCATAGATGAGGTACAATTTTTCCCCCAAGAAATTATTCCTGCTATTTGTGCATTAGTTAATGCCAAAAAAAGAGTGATCGTTGCCGGCCTTGATCTTGATTTTCGCGGAGTGCCGTTTGGGCCTATGCCCATATTACTCGCTATCGCTGATACCATTACAAAACTACACGCTATTTGCTCGTTATGCGGTATCGATGCTTTATATACGCAGCGGCTGGTGAACAATCAACCTGCAAAATCTGATGATCCAATCATTTTAGTAGGTGCTCAAGAATCATATCAGGCCCGCTGTAGAGATTGTTATAGCATTGATAAACGAGCTTTTTAAAGGATATTTCAATGAATATACGTTATTATGCGCTGCTCGTTGTGGTTACATTACCTGTTAGTGCATCCGACAACAAAACAGTGGTACCATCATCACCAAAAAAAAGCTCTTTAATCGCATCACAAGGTGCACAACAGCTGCTTGCAACTATGATAGCATCATCCACTCCTCCTGCATCAGTTTCAATCCCTCAGGGATCACCATCATATTTAATTGCCAACAGCTGCTCGCCTGCCGATACTTTTGCATCGCGTATTGAAGAACTTGATGCGCAACTGGCCCGTCTAGGGCACCAACTAACACAAGCCCAAGCGGAACTAACAGCAGAAAAAAATGCTGCTGAAAACAAGATGCTCACCCAGCGTATAGAGACTATGGCTGATGAAATTGCGCAAGCAAAACAAACCAAAGATCATCTTACAAAGTTCTACGGCACGTATCATGATTAGTTCAACACAATACACAACTACGTATTTTTATGAGCAAACAAAAAACAATGTTCTCCTGCACCCAGTGCAGCTATAAAACAATCAAATGGCTCGGCTGCTGCCCAGAATGTAAAGAATGGGAAACTTTTACCGAGCTTAAACCAGCCCCCGTTATGGGTACTGCACATGGTGCTAGCGCTCTGCATAAACCGCTGACTATGGTTGAGCTCGGCACGGTTACCACCAAACCTGCGGTGCGGATGCTCTCCGGCATTAAGGAATGGGATCGTGTTGTGGGTGGCGGCATTATGCCCTCATCCCTTTTAATTTTGACGGGCGATCCAGGGATTGGCAAATCAACACTTTTGTTGCAGATTTCTAATCGGTTGGCAGCCAATCATACCGTATTTTATTTTTCTACTGAAGAATCGTTGCAGCAAGTTAAATTACGTGCTCAACGGCTTGACTGCATTAACAGCCGATTGCTCTTTTCCGATCAGGCAGCATTAGAAACGATTATTACAACCGCACAACAAGAAAAGCCTGATATTGTTATTATCGACTCTATCCAAAATTGTTATGCATCAGAGTCACGCACAGTGCCAGGCAGTATTGCACAACTACGCGAAGCTGCATTCCATTTAATGCGGCTTGCAAAGGAACACACCATTACCGTACTATTAAGCGGGCATATCACGAAAGAAGGCGCTATTGCAGGGCCAAAAACCTTAGAACATATGGTTGATGGGGTTTTTTATTTGCAAGGGGAAGACCGGTGGCAAACACGCATTTTACGTTCTGTCAAAAATAGATTTGGCACTATCAATGAGCTTGGCTTTTTTGAGATGAAAGAAAATGGGTTAAGCGAAGTACCCAATATTAATGAGCATCTGGTGAGTGAAATTAGTTATAGCCCAGGATCAGCATTGGTAAGCTTTATTGAAGGATCTCGTCCTCTGCTTTTGGAGCTACAAGCTTTGAGTATCGAATCAAAACTGGGCATTCCCCAACGCGTGGTTGCAGGGCTTGATCACAAACAGGTGGTACTTATTGCGGCAATTTTGGAAAAATATCTTCAGGTTAAATTGAGTGCTCATGATCTTTTTGTAAAAGTAAGTGGCGGCTTTAAAATAAAAGGTAGCAGTGCTGATTTGGGCATCGCATTAGCATTGTTATCTACCTACTTTCAACAGCCTTTGCCAAAAAAATCAATCGTGCTTGGTGAAATCAGCTTAACGGGGCAGATAAAACCAGTTAATCAAATGACCATGTATATTAGCGAAGCAGAAAAATTTGGCATTGAACAGCTGATTATTGCCAAAAATCAAAAGATTGAAGGTACCCAATGCATGGTACGCCGCTTTAATAATGTGTATGAGTTGTTAGCACTTTTTTCTGAATAATACCGTTGTAGCTGGGATCTCTTGTTTTTACCATCCCACCTATGCTAGAGTGACACTAGAACTACTTTTTACCGTACCAGAAAAGAGACTTGATAAGAATGTATAAACTACTTGTACTACCCCTGCTGGGCATATTAACCGTATGCGTCAATCAACGACCAACCAGAACACAATGGCTCATGGATAATCTTAATATTGAACAACAGCAGGCACAACTACTTACACAAAGTCGTAACGTACTTGAATCACAAGACAGTTCTGCTACTCAGATACACACTATTCTTACGCAACTGCACACAACACGGCAACAACTTGGTGAGCATGAGGCTGCACCTTGCTTTACATCCCATATCACCAGTCTACAAAATCGATTAAGCTCACATCAATCAGGTTGATTATTCTGTGCTGCATCTTCTTGTATACGAACATGGATGGCAAAAACTTCTTGTAACGCCTGCGCATACCCTTCTTGTTGTCCTGCCTGCCAGCCAGCTTGGTAACCTTTTTTATAACCATTTCTATAGTTATTTTTGTGACGCCGTATAGAAGCTGGAATAGATATATCTTGATTATCTGGTACTGTTGGCGCTTGTGTAATAGGCTGGGCAACCGGTTCACCCACTGCTTGAGCTGCTCCTGCTTGGATCCCCTCTGCCTGCCCATACGCATTGCCATCGTCTTTGCCATGCATATATCCAGCCTCATAACCCATTGAATAAATCGCTTCACTACTATTTTGACTAGCGCAAGCGCTGCCTGCGCATAGCAGTATCAAACTTGTTAGAAAATAGTTCATAACAAAATCCCCTTTTTGAAGTACTAGATAACCACGTAATAAGCTAGTACTATCTCTATGTACAAAGCAATATCTTGATATCGTGAAAACACTAGGTAGATCTTGGGATCGCCTTTCCCACTCTTGTTTTTTCATCAAACAAAAATGATTTACCCAGCTCCTTTATCACTTCTTGCTGATATTCTTGCAGCTTGTTGTTGTGATCTTTTATCACAATGCCGTGCAACGGCAAAGTAACAAGAAACTCTCCATAATCGTCAAAACATTGTGCTTGCTGCTTACCACACTCATCCAGCCCGATAATAATATCATGCACATGAATTTTTAATGTGGGATCCAAGAGCTTCTTACTTACCTCATTAACATCAAGATTGGTTACAAATGGGCTGCCAATACGTTCTCGTGCTGCCGTATAAAATGTCAATGCATAAAAACCTGGCTGTTGTGCTGCTGCAATTTGATCGAATGCTTCATGATCCGGGCATTGCCTTAACGGGTGCCATATATAAGCTTTGCGTCTTCTACAATGGCACTTGATAACCTCATTGACAATCTCTATATGATGGTGCTGTATACAGGTTAACGCCCCCGCAAGTGGTATTAATGCATCTTGTTTTATTACGGTAGCTATCTTACCAATAGATTCTTGCTTAGATTCTTGCGTAGCATTCGATGCTGATGAGATCATCGCTACGTGCTCTGAGGCAGATAGGTGATGGAACATCCAACCCATACATATAAAACTAAGATACTTAATGACTATTTTTATCATGCGCATCCTCACTATTTCTGCTCGTGGTACTAATAATGTAATAGCAAGTTTACTATCTTTTATATATGCATCAATAGGGCTGCATATCTATAAAATGCCTTTCAATGGCAAAAAAAAAGCCTCGAAGTTTTTATTTTCGAGGCTTTTTCTAATTTAATCTGGCAGTACCTACTTTTCCAGTCCGTCGCCAGACAAGTATCATCGGCGCTGTAGACTTAACTTCCGTATTCGGAATGGGAACGGGTGTTTCCCTACAGCTATCTCCACCAGAAATTTTTTATTTCTGCATTATATGGACTTTATTGTGCATACAATGAGAAGAAATTTCAAGGTAAATTTACTCTTGTGACTTGAAATATTTGTATCTTAAAACTCTTTGATAACGATCAATCATCAGCATATGATTTTTTATATTCGCGATTAAAACTTCGATCTATTAGTACTGGTTAGCTAAACACATTACTATGCTTACACACCCAGCCTATCAACCTCGTAGTCTTCAAGGGACCTTAAATGTCAAAAGTCGAAACTTTTGAC
>CAWEPS010000025.1:0-6942 GCA_963811005.1 uncultured bacterium | reverse complement strand
GCAGCATACAAAAACAGGCTTGGTACAGGCAGTCAAGCAATCGACTGTAACGCTTGAACAAGCGCAAGAACAAACCTTAGCTGTCATCAAACAATATTGCGAGCAAGGAATATCGCCTTTGTGTGGTAATTCAGTATGGCAAGATGCACGCTTTTTGCGCAAATATATGCCAAAAATTACCGACTTTTTACATTACCGCATCATAGATGTTAGCTCATTAAAAGAAGTTATCGTGCGGTGGTATCCAGATAATCCTGCTACCTTTTTTCTTAAAAAAGATAACCATCGTGCCATGATCGATATAGAAGAGTCAATTCAAGAGCTGAACTATTATCGTAACAATTTTTTTGTACGGTAATCAGTTGGCTGGGTTGGGGGTAAAGAAAATCGAGCTTGCATACGATCCTGCTTTTTTTGCACCTTCATGCAGGGCAATCATCTCTTGTATGCGTAGCCCTTTCATGTAAATTTTACGAGTATGTGTGTTTTTGATTTTATAGACGGGTGGTTTTGCTGGGCCCAAAACAGTTACTTGGTAGTTATTGCTTTTTGCACGAGCTATAAGAGCGGCAGCCAGTAGATGAGATTCTCGTTCAATAGTTGTCTCATCTGTGTGTTTAAGTTCGATTTCTGCAAGGCGTGAGCAGGGTGGGTAGGCCACCATCTGCCGTGATTTAATCTCTTCATCATAAAATTGTATATAATCAATCTCATTAAGATAGTTAAATATAGGATGATCTGCCATGGCCTGAATGATCACATTGCTGCGCAATGATGCACGGCCAGCACGCCCTGCTACTTGAATGAGCTGTTGCAGAGTTGTTTCTGATGCATTAAAAAGAGGAAAGTTAAGATTTAAATCTGCCCACAAAACTCCTACCAAGGTAACACGCGGAAAGTGAAATCCTTTGGCAATGGTCTGCGTGCCCACCAAAATATCAAGATTGCCTCCTTCAAAATCACGTAGCGTTTGCTGCCACAGTTTTTTCTTGCTGCTGGTATCCATATCAGCGCGGCCAATACGCGCTTGGGGAAATAGTTTTTCTAGGATAGTGACCACCTGTTGCGTGCCGATGCCTTTTTTTAAAAAATTTGATTCGCCAACTTTGCATTGCGGGCATGTTGGTGGTTGTTGCATGTTTATACCGCAATAGTGGCAGCTAAGGATATTGTTGTTATGCAGCGTTAGGCTTACGGAGCAGCTTGAGCAGGAAAAAATAAAGCTACATTCCTTGCATTGCACAAAAAAACTATAGCCACGACGATTGATAAAAATGATTATCTGTTCACGTGCCGCAAGACGCTCTCTAATACTATCTTCCAGTAATTGGCTAATCCAAAAATTTCTGCGTTGTTTTTTATCGCTTAATAAGACGGTTTGGACGGTTGGCAGTACGCCAGCAAAACGGTGTTTAAGTTGAAAAAAATGCCATTGCTTTGTTTTTACATTATACAGTGATGTAATTGATGGTGTGGCAGAGCCAAGTAAAATAGGAATATTATTGATCTTTGCACGCCATATGGCAGCCTCTTTGCTTTGTATCTTGGGATGCTTTTTCTCTTGATACCCAACTTCATGTTCCTCATCAATAATAATAAGGCCAAGATTGCTGATTGGTAACAAGATAGGTATATGCACGCCGATAATCAACGTTGGCTCTTGCTGCAAGAGCCGTTGCCACGCATACTTTTTTTCTTGGGGTGATGTGCCTGAATGGAATCCGCAGATAGTGATATGCTCAGGGAGTTGTTGATGCATAATCCGCTCAAATTGTATGGCAAGCGTAACTTCGGGTAGCATAAGAACTACTGTTTTTTTGCATGTAATGGCTTGTATAATCAATTGTTTATACACTTCAGTTTTGCCTGATCCGGTAACGCCGTGCACAAGCGTTGGCGTATAACTTGGATTGACTACGTGAGGGGTTAAAAAATCCACAACTGTCTGTTGCTCATGGGTAAGGGTCACTGGCGGCGCTGTCATACGAGGAGGGATTACTTTGGTTCGTTTACGTTTAGTCTCTGTTACTAGAAACTGCCGTATGCGCTCAATAAAATGAAATTGATTAATCTGGTAGTAGTGACTCAGCTGTTTGATAAATAGCTGATAATGAGGATCCTCAGGAAATGGTTCTAGAGCTGCAAGTTCTTTGATGGCAAATGGTTTGCCAGCCGGTGGCCGTGCATCTACCTGTACCACAAGAGCGGTATCAATACGATTACGTATGGGCACCTGCACAATTTTGCCAAGGAGATTTTCCTGGGCAAGAGATTGAGGAACTTTATAAAGAAGAGGCTGTGAATAACCATTAAGAAGTCTTACCTGTACAAACATGTATATAGTATAGCAACTCTACGGTAACGGGATACAATTTTAAGTAGGTATATCCTAAAGAATTTTCAGGGATACCTACTCGTATTAATGGAATCAACCTAACAGCTTATCCAGATCGCGCTTCTCAGCTACCTGTGCAACAGTAGCCAATAAGGCTGTTTTATCTACCGGGATCTTTCGCATATGCATGACAAGCTGCATGTCCAAGCGATCTCTATCTGTTAAATGATAACGTTCGAAATTCTCTTGTGATACGTGATCATAGGATATCCCTGACAAATTGTGGGGTGAAGTTTTCACAACGATAATCGATGGGTTACCCCAGAGCTCAGGAATGAGTATAGCGTCTTGTGAGCCCTTCAGATGGCATTTAAAGGAGCAATAGCTAGCAGCGAGTTCATGCAATGTGTTATCAGCTGGTATTTCAAATGAGCCATTTGAAGAACGCAGTGAGCTTATGATTGTTTTGCCGGTTGCATTCCAAACTAGTTGTTTTTTATTTAGTTGATCTACTAAGTGCTGACCCCGGACTGTCTCGCTACTATATGTTGTATTTAATATGTGCATCAAATCGCGTAGTGGTAATTGTGAATAGTCTTCATCGGCGCTTTGCTGTTTTAAATCGCCATCGCTACCGGCTGCTCGAGGGGAGTCTCGCCCAATCAGATGAAAAGGAGGTATGACATACGATGAATTTGCGGATATATTTTTTGAATCAGCTGCGCTGCTGCTAGAAGCCGCGCTTGCATGAGAATCGGATTTTTTGTCTGTTTTTTCGCAAAGAAGATTCGACTTGGAGCTTTGTGTATCGATCAGTTTTTCAGTTGCTGTGCTTGTGTTGAAGATAGTGATGAAAGATAACAATACACCATATAACAGTACCATAAAAGTCCCTTATATAATTAAGATGATTTGAGCTTTAGTTGTATATAATTCAATGATAAAGGATGGGTATACGATCGTCAATGTTAACGATAGCCATAATAAAAAAGGGGGCAACGAATTTTGCTGCCCCTTTTGCATCATATCTATGAGCTTAATTCTTAGTGTTTGATTACACCCTCTGGGGTAATTTCAATATAGATCTTCATTTTTTTCTGGCTAGGATCTACCGTGAAATCTACGGTTTTTTCAAGGGGATTTTTGCGATCTTTGCTCGATAGGTAGGCGCTTATTTGGTAATTTCCTGCTGCTACATTTTTTTCTCAAATGTTCGTTCCGTACTTGGATCTACCTGTAAAACTTCCTTGCCAATCCGGTTCTACAATTTCGGTATCATATTGGATATAATTTTGCGAGGTATTCTATAGATTTCACGTAACTTGTTCAGGATTGCTATTTCCTGAAGCCTCTACTTTTAACTTGGTTGCCCATAGATTGCCTGCAGAACATAGTGCTATCATTAATACGCTTATATGTACTTATTTTTTTCATACAAGATTCCTTTTTTTTGGTAAGAATTATTTTACTTGAGAAAAAAGCTAGCATGAGTGTTTAATAAGCGCAATAGGCGGTAGCAAAAAAAGTGGTTGCTCTGTGTGGTGCCATAAAAGAATTAATGCGTACATTATTGTAGTTTAAAAGGAGTTGTATTTATGTCGTTGTATTCATCTCTATTTTCTGATTACACTGCGCTATCGGTTAGTGAGGCGCTTGATGTATTGCAAACAACTGCAACTACAGGATTGCTTGAGCAAGAGGCCCATAAGCGACGCAGTATTTATGGAACAAACCAGATAGAAGCACAAAGTCGCCGGTGGTGGTCTATTGTTATCGACCAAATTAATTCTACCTTTATGTATATTTTGCTTAGTGCGGCACTCATATCCTTCTTTTTTGAAAATCATATTGAAGGAGCCGTCATTATTTTAATTGTGCTTTTAAATACTTTGTTTGGATTTTATCAAGAATACAAGGCAGAAAAAACAGCGCAGCTACTTAAAAGCTATCTCACCGATACTATTAAAGTGTTGCGTGATGGAAACGAGATAGAGCTACCAACAGCTGAATTGGTGCCAGGTGATATTATTGTATTATACGCTGGGGATAGAATCCCTGCCGATGCTCGTATTATTTGGTCACAAAGTCTTACTGTTGATGAGTCATCATTAACAGGAGAGTCCCTTGCCACCAAAAAAAATGAAGAACCGTTAGCACAGCCAACAACGGAGTTATTTACTGCTTCCAATATTGGCTTTTCGGGTACTATTATTGCCAGTGGCAAGGCATTGGCTGTTGTATTTGCAACAGGAGCAAAAAGTTCGCTGGGTAGGATTGCCACCTTGGCAACACAAACCGCGAGAGTAACTATTTTTTCAAAAATTATTACGCGGTTTAGTACCTTTATTTTATATTCCATGGTTGTATCACTGATTGTGATTATTACGGTGCATGTATTGGTTAAAGGATGGACGGTTAATATTATTGAATTGCTGTTATTTGCAAGCGCATTAGCCATTAGTGTAGTTCCAGAAACATTGCCGTTAGTAATGACATTTGCCTTATCGCAAGGAGCGCGGCGGTTAGCCAAACAAAAAACGGTGGTCAAGCGTCTTTCTGCTATAGAAGATCTAGGTAATATCGAAATTCTATGCACGGATAAAACCGGTACGCTCACCGAAAATATTTTATCGGTGGTGGCTGTTTATGCTCAAGACAAGCAAGAAGCGCTCTTTTATGCACTGTTGGCAGGCACCGTGCCGGGCAAGCATCTATCATTATCAAAAGGATTTGATAATGCGTTATTTAATGCATTATCATTAGAGCAGCAGGAGGATATTCATGCATATCATAAAGTGACGGAGATTCCTTTTGATCCATCACGATTACGCTCAGTGGCATTGGTACGAAAAGATACTACACATACCCTCGTTGTTCGTGGAGCTTATGAGAGTATCATTACTCAGTGCTCAAATGTTAGTGCGCAAGAAAGAGCAGCTTTGCAAGAGATAATTTTGCAAGAAGGCAAACAGGGTAATCGCACTATAGCGATTGCCATTAAGCCTATACAGTATATAGCAAATCATAAGTATGATCTTGCCTTAGAGCATATGGAAGAAAATCTTACCTATGTAGGATTAATTTCTTTTAAAGATCCTTTAAAAAAAGACTGCTGCGCAGGCTGTTATTAAAGCAAAAACCTTAGGGCTTACACTCAAAATTCTCAGTGGAGATAGTAAAGAGGTGTGTGCTGCTGTTGCGTATGAGCTGGGAATTATTTCTGATCACGAAGCGGTGATGTCTGGCGCAGAATTTGGCACCAAATCAGATGAGGAAAAAAAAGAGATTGTTCAGCAATACCATGTCTATTGTCGAGTATCGCCAGAAAACAAATATGAGATTATTAAACTATTGCAGATGGATCATGATGTTGGCTATCTAGGTGATGGCATTAATGATGTATTGGCTCTTAAAGAAGCCCATGTGGGATTGGCAGTATTTGATGCCGTTGATATTGCTCGGGATGCAGCCGATATTATTTTATTGAAAAAAAGCTTGCTGGTTATTGTGGATGGTATAGAAGAAGGTAGGCGTGTTTTTGCCAATACGCTTAAATATTTACGTATAACTATGGCAACCAGCTTTGGTAACTTTTATTCCCTTGGGATAGCCGCTCTCTTTCTTGATTTTTTGCCTATGCTTCCCGTACAGATTTTATTGGTTAATTTTTTATCCGATGCGCCACTAATAACCATCGCTACCGATACGGTGGATGATACCGAATTAAAAAGACCAGAAAAATATGATATTAAGGGTCTTTTGCTCCTGGCAACCATATTAGGGGTGACCAGTAGTCTGTTTGATTTTGTATTTTTCGCGAAATTTTTCTATGCTCCGGCAGGGGTTATGCAAACAAGCTGGTTTATGTTGAGCGCTTTGACCGAGATCCTATTTATATTTTCGATAAGAACGAGTAAGCTATGTATTAAGGGTGGTAGGCCACCAGTTCCCCTCCTAGGTGCAGCAGGCCTTGTGGTGCTAGCAGCTATAACCCTACCCTATATGCAATGGAGCCAATATCTTTTTAGTTTAATCCCCTGTTGAAGCAACCTATTGTTTATGGCTAGCTGTTATCATAGGGGCACATTTTTGTGTAACCGAATTAATTAAACTTATATACTATCGTGTATATGCTGTGGAAAATAATAGTAGTCCACGAGTAAGACCCACAAGGAATCACTGTGAAATTTGATCCTAAAAAATTAGATCCCAAAAAAACCATCTTTCTTATAGATGGGTCATCATTTTTGTATCGTGCTTATTATAGTATGCGCCCTTTGCACACCTCTACTGGGGTAGCCGTGCAGGCAGTATATGGCTTTTGCCGGATGATAAAAAAGCTCATGGATACCTTACGCCCAGAATATATGGTACTGGTCTGGGATAGTAAGGCAAAACAACACGGCATGAGTTGTATCAGGACTATAAAGCTACCCGTCAGACTCCGCCAAGTGATCTTTTTGAGCAGAAGGATTTTATTGTGCAGTTTGCTGATGACATTGGCTTGCAACAAATTCAAATGCAGGGTATTGAAGCTGACGATATTACGTTTTCTATAGCACAAGAGCGCAGCAATGAAGGCGATAT
Organism: uncultured bacterium; assembly: GCA_963811005.1. Taxonomy (GTDB): domain Bacteria; phylum Babelota; class Babeliae; order Babelales; family Vermiphilaceae; genus CAWEPS01. The sequence goes on along the minus strand of CAWEPS010000025.1, from coordinate 20 downwards.
GGTTGTTTTAATCACCTCAG
>CAWEPS010000024.1:0-19388 GCA_963811005.1 uncultured bacterium | reverse complement strand
AAGCCACCATATGGCTATTTTTTAGAGCAGAAAGCTTTTTTAATGTCGCCAATCATATTGATGGCATAGCTGGCTATGATGCGCGAGCCTATGATCCTGACGGTGGCAAATCTCTGCATGAACAGTCTCATGGCGAAAGCTTTTTATCGTTTTTTAACAACTGTTTAGGAAACGGATTTTTTATATTTGATGAACCTGAAGCAGCACTTCACCTCAGCGGCAACTCTCATTACTGGTTATTATCAATCAGATGTGCAAAAAAAATCTAATGCGCAATTTATTATTGCAACCCACTCACCATTATTGCTCCGTATCCTGGCGCTACCATTTATTCATGCGATGCAGATAGATTAACACGCATTGCCTATACCGATACGCACCATTATCGCATAACAAAACAGTTTTTAGATAATCCTGAACATTATCCGTATCATCATTGAAGATTAATGGCAGCTGCCAATACCAAAGCCAATTAACAGACATCCTGCTATCTGATTTCTTGCAGTTTTATCGCCTGCTAATGCCTTTAAATATCCAATAACGTGAACACGTCAACAGGCTGCAGATAACCTTCCATAGAATAGCATCCTGCTAAAAGCGCGAGCAAACTCATACCACATAGTCCACCAACACCACAGCGGTGAAATAAAAATTTTTTAATACCGAGTGACCAATACCAGCACTGCGCACAATGATCCTAACACTAATGAGGCTTTAATGGTCCCATTTTCAGCGGTCCAAGGCTTTGAATTTGATTGTGCTTGCATAGTCGCGCTCAGGATATATCATAAGCGTCATGAATGCCCATACGGTTACTTTTTGCATCTGCGTTGCTTTTGAATTATTAATAAAGTCTAGTGTGGCGACAAACAATATTAGTATGCTACTCATGATACTATACTTTTATTATGAGGGGAATTGGGAATGACTATCAGTTTTAACTACTCATGCATACTGGTATGTTGTTTAAGCACTATTACCATCGCCAATGATCAACAGCTGCTAGAAACGCTCACTAACAACATAAACTATGATCAAGCAACGCTGTCAACACTCACTAAGCTTGTTGACCCAAAACCTGCTTCACGCACTCAAGTAATCAAAAAGCGCAATGATGACTTTCCCCTCTACAAGCGCTACCCATCCGTTGAACAGGCATTGCCCAGCGATCAGCTATGCCAATTACCTACGCCCGTCTACAAGTTGGAGCATGCATCCAAGGCCCTTGGTATTGATCTGTATATTAAGCGAGATGATCTGACTAATCCTGTATATGGCGGCAACAAGAATCGTACATTAGATTTCTTTCTTGCAGATGCTAAACGGATGAATGCTTCGGCCATCGTCACCGTTGGCAGTGCAGGATCAACCCATGCCGTAGCTACCGCGCATGCCGCACAGCAATTTAATTTCCAACGATGCTCATACAGAACTTATCCCACATCCCAATTCACATGAAGTCCACAAGCTTTTGCTGTTAATGCACCAATTTGGTGCGACCATGGATCTTTATCCAGACAATGCTGCCCGCGAACAAGGCCTTGCACAGCTGTTTATTAACCATAAAAAACAGTACGGATCATTCCCCTATTTTATTCCTTCTGGCGGCTGGTACCCCTTGGTATAACTGGCTATGTAAATGCAATTTTTGAACTTAAAAAACAAATGCAACAAGGATTAGTTCCTGAATTTGATTATATCTACGTTCCCTGTGGCAGCCAAGGAACTGCAGCGGGGCTTTTATTGGGCGTAAAAGCAGCGGGACTCAAAACTACCATCATACCCGTATGTATCAGACCCATGACCTATGCCCAAGATGTGACCAAACTGAGTAGAAAAACCAATGAGCTACTCTGGAAAGCCGATCCGACATTCCCCTATTGCAACATACAGCCTGCCATTTGCCCATCATACATCAATGTGCCGGCAATGATTATGGGGTGTTTACCACGCAAGGGGTAGCAGCTAAAAAGTTCTTGCAAAAACAGGAAAACGTTACGCTCGATGGCACCTACTCAGCCAAGGCCTTTGGCGCATTAATGGATGATGCCCTACACGGGAAATTAAAAGGCAAAAAAGTTCTTTTTTGGTATACCTGACTGCGCCCAAACAGACGTGAAAGACCCAGACTATAAAAAATTACCGCGTGCCGCACAATGGGACTTTACTCATCCCGTACAGCCGCTTGATAGATAACGCTATCCCACACAGGCTTAGATTTCTTTTTATATCGGAGTGCATGCATATATTCAAGGTACCCGGGCTGCTCGAGTGTCTGCTTAAAGCCAAGCGCCGCACATAATGTTCGGGCTTGCCTATTATCTTTATGTACGTTCAAGCGCATTATGTGTATAGAGGGCCATTGTTGGTGCGCACTGCGCACAGCAGATGCAAGCAGCGCCTTGCCATATTTTTTGGTGTTAACGCTTGTAGAGATCAGTAATGCATTCACCTGAGCATACACATCACTGTGTGCATCAATATCTTTTAAATGCGGCATTAATGCAATGACCTGTTCTTGATCAAATACCATCCCTTGCCCCTCAATCATCGCACGCAGCTGTTCAAGATTGAGATCTGATTCCTTGCTCACCGCTATAAACCCTACGACACTTCCTTTTTTAGGCAACATGCTTTAAAACATCTGAATCGGCGAGCATCTGGGCAAGCGTATGTAAACCTTCTTTGTGATGCTGCCCCGTTGACGTATCAGACCCACCTCATCCAAAAAAATAGTTGTTGGATCTTGTAATGCCATATCTATGATGGCCCCTTTATACATATCTTGATACGCAACGATGCTGATTTTTGCACACGCAAGCAATGATTGTAGCAGCAATCCTATAATAAGTATCTTTTTCATGTCTTCTTACGCAACAATGGTTACTATTTAAAGCGAGCCAGGCTTGACTCCCGAAATTCATAACCCTCACATAATCTGATGCATTAAGCATCAAGCTAGAGATTTTACTACGCATCATCATAATGATCCCTTAGTTAAAAAATATTCATAAAGTGCCTAAAAATCTTATTGCAAAATCATAGTTAAAGCAATCAAGTCAATTCATGGATATTTACCCCGTCTCTTGCATATGTACCCTTCTTGTTCGTAGTGTAAGAATACGTTCTATAAAATCTCGAATAATAAGGATTTTTATGAAGAAAGATACAAAGCAGATCAAGCACAACAAACATGCACAATCTCATGAACCAATCAGTGGTAAACTAGGCGCCTCAATACTTGGCCCCCGTAATCTGCAGTTGGAGGCTCAAAACCCCGACATTTTATTACCCCCACGCACCGATAGCGGCTTAATGCCCAACTTAAAATGGTCTTTTGCCAATAGCCATATGCGTATAGAAGAAGGTGGCTGGGCCCGTGAGACAACCATTCGCGACTACCCATCGCCAAGGATCTAGCAGGTGTTAATATGCGCTTGAAAGCTGGGGCGATACGTGAATTACATTGGCACCATGCTGCTGAATGGTCCTATATGCTCAAAGGAGGCGCTCGCATCACCGCTGTTGATCAAAATGGCTGCACATTCCAAGATGATATCTTTGAAGGCGATGTATGGTATTTTCCTGCCGGTATTCCCCACTCAATTCAAGGCCTTGCAGATGATGGGTGTGAATTTCTATTGGTTTTTGATGATGGCCATTTTTCCGAAGATGAGACCTTTTTGCTGACTGATTTCTTAGCCCATATGCCCAAGGAAGTTCTTGCAAAAAACTTTCAAGTAGCTGAACGTGCATTTGCCAATATTCCTCAAAAAGAGCTCTACATATTTCAATCAAAAATACCTGGACCTCTTGCGCAAGACCGCATTAAGGGTAATGGCCCCGTGCCGCAACAGTTTAGCCATCGCATGATGGCCCAAGAACCAATTAAGACCAAAAGTGGCACCGTGCGCATTACCGATTCGGCAGTATTTTCAGCATCAAAAACAATTTCAGCCGCTTTGGTAGAGATTGAGCCGGGAGGCATGCGAGAGCTTCATTGGCACCCTAATGCCGATGAGTGGCAATACTATATATCTGGTCAAGCACGCATGACGGTGTTCACGCCCACCGGCATTGCTCGTACCTTTAATTATCAAGCTGGTGACGTTGGTGTAGTACCGCAGCATATGGGCCACTATGTAGAAAATATTGGCACCACACCTCTGCGCTTTTTAGAACTTTTTAAAAGTGACTATTTTGCTGATGTATCACTTGCCCATTGGCTTGCATTTACACCGCATGAATTGGTACGTGCGCACTTGAATATTGATGAGTCGGTGCTTGAAAAAATCAGCAAAAATAAAAGGCCTGTTGTCCCCTAGCCCGTAACTAATTTAGAGCCTATCCGGAAAATGACGTACTTTGAAAAAAACTTTTAAAAAGATAAAATCCTCTCAAATTTTCAAGCAAAAAAAAGAGAGAGGATTTTCTTATGAAACCATGTTTTTCAACATGCATTCCAAAAGGAGAAGTTCTGTGATTAAAACTGAAAAATTAAAATTTAGATGGTCCGTAGAACGAACTCATTCGTGGATCAATCCATTTAGACGATTACTTATTCGTTGGGAAAAAATGAAAGCTAATTTCTTGGGCATGCTACAGTTTGCTTGTCAGATCATTGTTTTCAGGGAAATCTAATTTCCGGATAGGTTCTAAGTTTTTTACCGGAGCAGTATGCCAAAAAACGTTATTAATGGCTCACCACAATCTGCTGCTATTGCTTAATAAATGTTGTTGGAACTTGCTGTGCATTAAGTCTTTGCAGCTCACCATCTTCTATCTGAAAGATGGTGTCTGCAAATTGAATTATCCGAGGATCATGCGTTACAATAATAATCGTACATTTATTTTCATTTTTAATACTGAGTAAAATCTCCATAATTTTTTTTCCATTGTCATGGTCCAAATTACTGGTCGGCTCATCGCAGAGAATTATTGCTGGTTTATGTATACATGCACGAGCTATAGCAACACGTTGCTGCTCACCCCCCGAAAGCTGGTTGGGCAATCGATACAATTGTTTTTCAAGTCCCAATTGCGTTAATAAGCCGATTGCTTGGTCAAATGCATGCTGACGATCTATGCCCTTAAGCAGTAGTGGAATGGCCGTATTTTCTACGATGGTAAGGGTTGGTATTAAGGTAAAGTTTTGAAACATAAATCCAATATTTTTTGCACGAAATATAGTTTTTTCATCCGACGGCAATTTATTCATGTTAGTGCCAAGGATCGTGCAAGTACCTGAATTTTGTTGGGTAATACCCCCAAGAATTGAAAGCAACGTTGTTTTACCCGAACCCGATGGCCCCATTAACATAATGATCTCCCCCTCATGAGCATCAAATGATATGTCTTTGAGGATTTTAACCCGTTGGTCACCCTGCTCAAACCATTTATTAATATGATCACATTGTATAGTAGTATTCATTGCTTAAAGATAATCCCCAACTCGATGTTAAATATTCTCCGTATACTAATCAACGAGGCTACAAAACATATACACATCATAATTAAACCCGTACCAATAAATAGCTCCCAAGGCAAATGGAATGACAGCTCTGTGTTTCGTGTCAGATAACCAATAAGTGCCGCGCTACCACTGCCAATGCCCCACCCTAATAGTGCAACCCACAATGCTTGTAATAATGTTATTTTTGACAGCAATTCTTGGGAAGCACCCATGAGGTTCAACAGGGCCAAATATTTTAAATTATCGCTGGTAAAATTATAAAAGATCTGTCCTGTAATAGCAGCACCAATAAGAATACCCAAGAGTACCGCTAATCCAAAATTTAATGGGATACCAGTATTTTCTAGATAGTAATCAATAGTTAAGGCTTGAAATTGTTCCTTAGTATACGCAGCAAAATGCGTACTTTTCATAATGTAGGAGCATAGCTTTTGTTTATCGACCCCAGCTTGAGCTTTTACTAAAACAAATGAAAGCAGTTTACGTTCATATGGTGCATAGGCAAGAGCACGTTTATACGTGGTATAAATAACTGGCTGCGTTTGAAATGTACGTGTTACCTTACAGATTCCAACAACATGTGCCCGTTGATCATTAAGCTCAATGGTATCGCCCATCCTTAACGGAATTTTTGATTGCCCATCCGGTTGATCCTGAGCTAGTTTATCCTCTGCTCCAAAAGTATCTACAATAATAGCATCGGCTGATCGAATATCATCTAGATTTCCTTCTAAAAGTGTATGTGGCGCACCAATAAATGTGCTATCATCAAAGCCTATTAATATACAGGTTTGATATTGACCATTAGGTAACCGTGCCCTGATGGACCCCTTAAAAAAAGGGACTGCCCATGCAACGCCATCTAATGATCGTATACGATACAAATCAGTATCACGCATAGGTTGAATATCATCAAGCATTTTTACGTTGGTATCCATCACCCAAATATCCGCTTGTGGTGTATCAGTTATTGTACTATACGTGCGCATCATAAGACCAATAAAGATTGCCGCTTGTAGTGTGATAATAATCGCTGAAAAAGAAAGACTAATGACCATGCCTATAAATTTAGCTTTATCTTCGATGAGCATTTTTAAACCGATTCTATACACACCAGTTTCCTCCTAATGATTTATAGGCTGCAATCAGCGAGACACTCAAATCACTTTGGGCATCAACAAGCTCGAGCTGTGCTTGTAGCTGTTTTTTTTGACTGTTCAAGAAGTCCATCTCATTTTTAAGCCCTGCTTGAAGCAACGAGCACACTAGCTCTTGCTCCTTGGCAAGCTCATCTGTTCTTTTATGAATCATGTTTACTCGTTCTTTGTTATTTAAATATTCCACCAGTTGATTCTCAACATCTGTCAACGCATTAACAACCGTTTGTGCATAGGTCAAAAGCGCCTGCCTCTGTGAAGATTTTTTTGCTTTGATATTGTAGCGGACCCGACCAAAATCTAATATGGGCAATCTCATTGCGGGTCCAAATGACCATGTAATACTATTTCCCGTAAACCACGTTGATGCGCAGTTTGATTGGGGGGCAAAAGTACCAAGGAGCATAAAGCTCGGGAACATATCTGCTATAGCTGATCCCACATTTTCTGTTGCTGCTGCCAATTGCCGCTCTGCCCAGGCAATATCTGGCCTTGCTCGTAACAACTGGGAAGGTAGGCCTGGCGACAATGTTTTGTTCGATTGCGGAACCTTGTGCGCGCCTTCTTCTACCATAAAGTCCTCAGGATTCTCACCCAGTAGGTTAGCCAATTTATGCAGAGCTTGTTCACACTGTGTACGCGCAAGCAACAACTGATTGTGTGATTCTTGTAGTGTGCTTGCTTGTTCAAGGTTATCTATTACATTTGCAAGACCCGCAGAAAAACGATCCCCTGTTAATCCCAACAGTTTTGTGTCAGCATCAATTTGCTGATTGAGTAGATCAATCTTTGTTTGGGCAGTACGAATATCTACGTATGTCTTTGCCACCTCGCTCAAAAGCATGAGGTAAACACCACGCATTGTTTCAATTTGCGCTTGGTACTGAGCATACGCAGCATTGGTTTGATGGCGAAGTTTTCCCCATAAATCAAGTTCCCAATACCCATAAAAACCTCCGGTAAATAGAGCTAGAGAATCATTAAGGAGATTGCTATTTTGAGCATTATTCACACTATATCGTGATCTACTTATATAGCCAAAAAGATCTATCTCTGGTAGCATTCCAGCCTTTTGGATCATAAAATTGGCATAAATCTCATTTATTTTTTCAAACGCAATTTGCAACTCATAGTTATTTTCAATCGCTCGTTCTATCAAAGTATCTAAATATGGATCTTGAAATGACTTCCACCATTCAGCAAGATCTGCGCAAGCCGATGATGGAGCATAACGATATTTTTTTGGCATAGAAGGAGATGGCTTTTGATATTTAGGTCCAACCATACACCCAGGCAAGAAAATAAAAAAGAGCAAACTAACTAGTCTTAGGCTGCTCATGGACTATTCCTTGGCTGCTGAACTTGGATATAGACATCAAGCAATTGTCCCATAAAAACCGGATACTTGTCTTTTTCAAACGAATAAACTACTTGTAAAACACGTGTATCAATCCGCTGATTATCAGCACCACTCAGTGACTCTTTCGGAATAATGTACGGCTCTGAGTAAACATATTCCAAGGGAATTGAGATATCAGCATTACCTCGAACAAAAGCTATTGCGGCAGCTCCTTGTTCAAACCGCCAAGCATCCTCTTCATCAATTTCAACGCGTAGATGATAAATCGACGTGTCTCCAAACAGTATCAATGGTGTTGTGTCATATGCATTTGAAGTAGCATATTGGCCAACACGAATGTTCAACTGCAGAACTTGTCCATCAATAGGAGCTTTAACGGTCGATCTTTCGATATCTATTTTAGTTTGCTCAACTGCGGCTCGAGCAACATCCAAAGCATTTTTTGCTGTTTTTTCATTGTAATTTGCACTAGTATACTCTTGTTCACTAACCGCCGATTTTTCTTTAAGTTTTGTATAAAATGAAAATTGTTTATTTTGATTCTCATAATTGGTTTGAGCAAGCTTTTCCTGTTGAACATTCTCATCTAACTGGGCATTCAAATGGCGCGTATCCGTGGTAAAAAGCGGATCTCCCTTACGTACATAATCTCCAACAGCAACATAAACATCAGTAATAATATCGTTAAAAGAAGCTCCAATCGATATATTTTTATAGGCTGATTCTATCAATCCTTGACCAGCAATATAATGCTGATAGGGCACAACAGGAGGAGGATACAGTATGCGCGAAACCGGCGGCTGCTTTGACCCATAATAAATCATAAAAATTCCAAATAAAATCCCCGCAAGTGCAAGTAACGGTAAAAAGAATCTTCGGAACATCTAATTCCTTTATTTCAGCTCTAACTTTTTAGAGATCATCAACCACCAATCAAAATCTCTATTGTTCGTAGCATATTTTTATTATTAAAAGCAATGAACATGCAGATCACTGCAAGATATCATGGAACAGATCTTCATATAGTAAGCATTGAGAAAAGACGAGCAATCTTTATTTTACAACTTTCTTGATATCAAAATCGAGGGGACTAACTCCTTTGATAGTGACACTAAAAGTATCACCCGAAGAAAATGGTGTTGGGTTATCTGAACTCATACCACAGGAGCACAGATCTCTCCCGGGAATCTCTTCATCATAGGGCCAATAACAGGTTGGGCACCCAAATCCTGAGACCGTAAATGCTGGTGTGCCCATCTTCATCGTCATGCTCTCATTGGGCTTTATCGTGCCACGCAATGGGCCTCCCCATCCAATTGGTCCCGTATCATATATTTCTACCGTAACATCTTTAGAATGGTTCTGTACCGTCAATGTATACCATTTTTGTGTCTGAGCTGTTCCAGCATAAAGTCCTGCTGATATACTCGCACACATGATCATTACCATAAAGCGACTGTTCATTACTGCCCCTATAAAAATTATCTACTCTACCACTGTTAATGGTAATCCATCTGTGCTTTACAACACAAGAATTAGCACTACTCTCATTGCTTACCGATCATGACGTGTATCACCTTGCGCATCTGGACATGAGTTTTTTACCACAAAAATCTTTTTTGATTCCTTAGATTCGATAACTTTTACTATAGAATGATCATACAAGGTTAATTCTATAGTGTTACAATTATCATTAAGAGGACAGGATATCAAACAAACTACTGGGTTTTGACCCCTGGGCCTGATTCCCACAGGGGCATTTGTTTTAACAGATCAATCATTGAGTTAAAATACACATTCTAATCCAGCTCGTAGATCACAGCCACCAAGATCAACCTTTGTGCAGCCACATACCTGACGCGGGAAAAGATAGCGGAATGCGCCGGTAAGATTCAGACAATCTACGACCAAATAATTCAAACCCAGTTCAAACTCGCCAATGCCATTATGAAAACGTACCGTGCCAAGATAACTTTGTTCTTTTACCCATATGATGCCGCCACCAAGTGAGGCATACATCTGCACAGTACTGTTGAAATCTGTAATCCTACGCAAATACGCAGTGATTGGCACCTCTTGCAAGATAGATTGCCGCTCTAATAAGGTTGTCTTACCCTGTGCGCGCCAATAGCTGACCTTTGCACCAAGGCCCCATAGACCCCCTGGGTAATAGCAGCCGTCAACGGTGAGTATATCTACTATCCCACGACCATACACCGGCTTAAATGTGCAATCATGCTTGAAAACGTATCCAGCGGTCAACGCGGTAGTAAAGCATGGCTCATGTTGCTGCGCGCTAGCTAGACTGCGTAGGGATACTAACAACAAGCATATAACAACCGATGAAGATACTAAGTTTTTCATAGTCCACCTACTTTTTAAATAAATATTTTTTAACAAAGAGCAAGCCACATTCTATCTTGAATATCGATTACGCTAACGGTATTTGAGCTGTAATTGGAGACATACGCACGTGTGCCATCTGGTGATACCGCAATGTTAGCGGGTGATTCGCCCACTACAATCACCGGACACACTACCTGATTAGTGGCAAGATCAATAATATTGACCGTACCTTGCCCTGGGGTTAAATCACTAAAGTTAGGCCCCAGATACAAGGTATTATAATTAGTGACATACGCAAATGCACCATGTGGTGCAAGAGCAATACCCGATGGCTGTATACCAACTTTGATCATGGTGCTTACGGTATTGGTTTGTAGATCAAGAACGCTCACCGTTGTGCCCACAGGTGAAAAATTATTGCTACCAAAATTAGTTATATAGGCATAATCACCATTGGACGTGATAACAATTGAAAATGGCCCCGAAAAACCACCGATCGTACCTACGACTGTGTTACTACGTGTTTGTATAATGCTGACTGTGCCCGTGCCTATATTACCGTCAACATAATTAATTACGTAGACAAATGCACCGTCGGGCGTAATGGCCAATGAAGCAGGCGCGAGCCCCACGGTGATGGTATCTATGATGGTATTAGTCCCTACATCAACCACATTCACGGTTGTTCCCGTACCACTGCTACCGCCAGCACCATAATTATTAACATATGCTCTGGTGCCATCAGGAGTTATAACCATACCTGATGGGCCATTAAATCCATTAATAGTACCAACAACGTTATTGGTTGCTATATCAATAATTGTTATTGTTGTGCTATAGCTATTGGTAACATAGGCAATGGTACCTTGCTTGTTAATAGTAACCGTATACGGCTGATTAAAGCTGGGATCACTAATGGTTGCAATAACGGCATTATACTGCAGATCTATAACACTCACGGTGTTGCCGTTAGGAAGGTCATCATTATTATTATTCGCAACATAGGCAAAACGGCCGTCTGGCGTTATTGCAATGCCCGCTGGAGAATCTCCCACAGGAATGGTTGCTATAACTCTATTGGCCGCAGTCGCATAACTGTATGCCAAAATTGCTATGAATAAAAAAGGTACACGATACAGTCTCTGACGGTTTGCTATCATTACAACTCACTTTTTTTACTGGGATATTAAGATGCCTGGTTCATACATCGCTTCTTATATATATACATGATAGTTGTTTTTTTCAAGCAGATATCTGATCAGAGAAGTTTTAGTATAAAAAATTGCCCCATTCATCGCTGGCGTGAAAGCCAGAATTTGAATGGGGCTAGAATTACCCATGCGATGTTACATTACATTAATTACGTTTACTATCAGCCTTATCTTGTTTAGTCTGTTCTGCTCTGAGCACCGATTGATGTACCAACTCCCACCCTTTTGAATGATAACTGAGCATGTCTGTTGGATTGGCCATATACAAACTTTGTGCTAATTCTAATGGCTTAGCATTATATCTTGTATATAAGCAATACAATGCAGCATTTAAAAAGTTTGTCTCATCCGCCGATTCCCCTGTTGGAAACTGGATTGGCTTTTTGACGGATACATATGGGTTTGCACGCGCTTTAAGGAGTTCTTCTACAACATAAAGCTTGCCATCTTTATCAATCTTGCCAGCTTTTACTGCTTCCAACAACGGCGTTGTATACCCAGATAAGCCACTTTCTGCATCCAGAGATATTGTAGGTTCTGTGTTCTTAAGGCAATGGAGCACTTCCTGCATATTGCCACGGGATGCTGCCTCATAGACCCATTCTCGCATCACTTGATTGGTAGTAATCTTAATCTGCTGGGCAGACGGGTTGCCCTTATGCACTTTATAGAGTTCTATGGCTGTAGCAATTGCATCTTCTAATGAATCACACTTATTTAATAGGAGCTCCTCTCGAGCATTGGTTTTTGATGCCAGCGCGGGGGATAGCTTGTGCTGCTGCTGGGTGTGCTGCACTGCTTGCTGCTGCGACGAGGTTATTTTTGCTTGTCGCTCTCTTTCTTCTTGATCTTTTTGATTAACCATTGACCGAACACGAGACATTAAATCTGCCGATGCTTGGTTATCAACCTGCCATGGTTGCCCAGCTGCCTGTGGTTGACTGGCTAATGCAGCTTGCTGCCTACGCTCTTGCTGTGCACGATTATCGTGCACTATCTCCTGAGTAGCTTGTACGACTGCCGTCTCGACCAACCCTCGAGCGGTACGCTCTAATGCCCGTTTTCTTGCTTTTTCTTGGCGCTCTTTTTCTTCCTGTTCACGGCGTAACTTTTCTTGGCGCTCTACCTCTTCTCGCTCAAGACGCAATTTCTCCTGGGCAGCTGCTTGCTCTGCACGCTGCTGAGCCTCTTGTTCTAGGCGTAGCTTTTCTTGTTTGGCTCGCGCTTGCGCTTGTTGACGCTTAGTTTCTTCCTCTACACGATTGCGCTCTTGCTCAATCCATGTAGCATACGCTCTTTCTTCTTCAGCTTTTTGTGCAGCTTTTTTCGCAGCAGCATCTTCTTGGGCTCGTCGTTGCTGTTCTTGCAGCGCCACTTGAGCTTGATGTTTTTTTTGAGCTTCTTTTTCTTGCTCTTCTCTCATTTGTGCTTTTTGTTGGCGTTCCTGCGCTCGCTTTTCTGCACGTGCTCGTTCTTTTCCTGCCTTACGTTTATTAGCGGCTTTTTTTATCTCCAACTTCTTTTTTTCTCGCTGCTTTTTTTGCTCAATTGCCTCTTTTAAAATACCCTCTGCATCATTATTATTACATACTCTGGCAAATTCCAGCATACTTAGGCCAGTAAAACCTATTCGTTCTGGATCAGCTCCCCGCGCAAGCAACTCCTTGAGCGCATTATTATCATGCAATTGTATCGCGCCTGGTAACCCCATAATCTTAATGGTGTTAACGGGTTGCGCTGCGCCTTCCACGTTTCCTGGGGCGTCTCCTGTGGCTACCAGTGGCGCTCCAGCACCTGATTGTTCATCTTTATGAGTTACTGCATCTGATGAAACTGATGCTATGTGTGCTTGTCTATCAACTGCTTTATTATCACCTTTATCACCTGCTGTTGGCATTGCCGGTAAAGCCGCTGATGCCAGTGATTGCATCTGCTTTTTATGCGCTTGCTGCAACAGAGCCTCTGCTTCAATTCGCTGCAATGACTGTGCATATTCGATAAGAGTTTTACCTTTACCATCTTTATACGCAAAGTCTATTGTATCAAAATAATCCGTAGTTATTGTTCTTACATAGTCTAAATCATTATGCTTGATAGCAAGCGCCAAGCAATGAGGTCTAGAATCATTATCTAAATAATTCCAAGAAAGGTTCCGAAGAAATGCTAAACGTAGATTGTGCTCTTGAGTATTCTGTTGCGCAGCAGTGAGTGGAACTTTTTCAACACCATATTGTGCAATACTATCAACAATATCATCCCAACCGTTCTGTTGAGCCTTTTGCCTATACAATTTTAACATGGCAACATCACCAGCTTTTTGAGCCTTTTCAACAAGCTTTCTGAGTTTCTCTTTTTTGAGCGCGTTATCTTCTTGTGCTTGAGCAGCATTCCGCTTTGAATCTCCCTTATCTGGTGATGCAGATGCGTTGTGCTCAGCTGCTTGTTTTTTTGTTTCAAATTGTTGGGTTGCATCGTTGGCAGAACGATTTTTTTGATGCTCTAGTAACAACTTAACAATGTCTTCATTACCATCTTCTTGTGCTATTTGCAATGCTGTTTTCCCAAAGCCTTGTTCAGATTCATCATCAGCCGTGAGAGTAAGATCAACATCGGGATATGCCTTTAAAAGTACTGGCACAAGATCACTCCAGTCCATCATCGCTGCCGCAATAACTAACCGCGGAGCATAGGTACGCAATGCCGGTAAAATCTCTACACAAAGATCTGTATGCCCATCCCTATCAAAATTATTCAATATTCGAGCAACTACCCCACAATAACCCTTAGAGCACGTTTGTTGCGCTATTGTAGTGAATGCTTGCATGGAGACATAGCGCTCTTTTAAAAGGTAGCAAAGCCCTTCTGAATGAATAGCAGCTAACGGTTGAATAATCTGATTGAAATCTATGGTAGGAATTGCGTGCACTAGTAATTTAAAAAGGTCGGGAAAGTTACTTTTTGCCACATCTAAAAGATTCTCCAAATCGCTGGGGTTTACTCGTGATAATAGCTTTGAAACAGTCTCAGTCTTACCCTCCTCACAGGCATCTTGCAATAAGGCTGAAATGTGAGAACGATTTTGAGAAGACATATCCTCAATAAAAGTAGAGGGCAGGTTTAATTCGACCAAAAAAGCCGCTATCTCGCTAGCATTCCGCTTTGAATCTCCCTTATCTGGTGATGCAGATGCGTTGTGCTCAGCTGCTTGTTTTTTTGTTTCAAATTGTTGGGTTGCATCGTTGGCAGAACGATTTTTTTTATGCTCTAGTAACAACTTAACAATGTCTTCATTACCATCTTCTTGTGCTATTTGCAGTGCTGTTTTTCCAGAGCCATGTTCAAATTCATCATCGGCAATAAGGGTCAGGTCAACATCGGGATGTGCCTTTAAAAGTTCTTGAACAAGGTTGCCCCTGCTCATTAGCACTGCCGCGATAACTAACGGCGAAGCATAAGGATGTAATCCTGCTAAAGCCTCTGCACAAAGATCTGCATGTCCATACTCATAAAAATCATCCAATATTTCAGTAACTCCGTCCCACTCACCTTTGGAGCAAGTTTTTTGGACTATTGTAGTGAATGCTTGCATGGAAACGTAGCGTTCTTTTAAAAGATAGCAAAGCCCTTCTGAATGAATACGGCTTAAATTTTGAATAATCTCATTGAAATCTATGTTCGGAATCGCCTGCACTAATAGCTTAAAAAGATCGGGAAAGTATTCTTTTGCTAGATCTAAAAGATTCTTCAAAATACTCGCGTTTTCCTTTTTTAATGCTGATACAAGTTTTGCAACCTTTGCTGTCTGACCTGCCTTACACGCATTTTCCAATGATTGAGCAAAGTAATAACAATAGCCCTGCATATGTTCAGTATCATAGGGCACGTTTAATTCGGCTAACAAAGCTATCATTTCACTAGAATTCTGTTTTGAGTCTCCCTCATCTAATGATGCAGATGCGTTGTGCTGGGCTGCCGATCCTGCTCCTGCCGTCTGATCTTGAGATTTGGCGGTAGTTGGCGTATGTTCCGCACCAGTAAGAGATGCCCCATACAGGCACACTAAACTTATTAATAGTAATTGTTTAACCTTCATTTTAAACACTCCATTGCATGACAAATAAAATATAAAGCACTATCAAAATCATGTATATATAATTCTATATGAAACACACAAGGAGATCAAATGGGGTTATTTTAGGGCTTTTCCAGGTTAAAATAGCAGGTTTATTTGCAATCCCTTGATAATGGTACCCAAAAGCCCTCCAATATCGGAAAATAGCCCCATTTTACGCAAAAATAATGCATATTCTAGGCATATACCCACTGCTTACGCTATCATACATAAAAACACTGCCAAAGAGGGGATGGGAAATGAAAAACACGGCAACGTTGTTGATTATTGTTACATGTATAAACATAAGCCTTGTGGGCATAAGTATGCCAACACCATCACCGCAGGTAGAGAATGCTAAAAAGCTTTTACAAACAAAGAACTGCCCACGATGTGATTTTTCGCGTGTATCATTTAAAGAACTACTAGCTCCCGGGTATGGAATAAATCTTAACGATGCCACTATTAATGCTGCCAAATTCGTTGAAGCCGATTTAAGTGGAATTCCGGGGGTATTGATTCGCGATGCTTATGCTGATTATGCTGATTTTACAAGAGCAAATCTTACTGGTGTTGATTTTTCTCAAACAAATCCTTCTTCTGGAAAAACTACCCAATTGAACCATGCTATCTTCAATGAGGCAATTTTAAGCGATGCAAATTTTAAAGGAGCCGATACCAACAATGCACAATTTGTAGCCGCCGTTCTTAACAATACCAGTATGATTGGCTGCCACGTAATGAAAGCAAATTTTACCAAAGCACAGCTTACGGGGGCAAATCTTACTACGGTACTAGCACTGAATGCTCTTTTCGATGGCGCTGACATGAGTGGAGCAACATTATCAGGTGCAAATTTAACTCAGGCAACACTTATCAATGCGAACTTACACCATGCTAATCTTGCAAATTCAAAATATATCCGAGAAACCATACTGGATATGGCTACATTAACCGGAGCCAACTTTACGCAAGCAAATCTTACCCAAGTTCTCTTTCAAGCGGCAGATGTTACCAATGCCAACTTTACCAAAGCCAACCTCTTTGGCGCATCTTTCTTTACTGCCAATGCAACCAACGCTAATTTTTCTGATGCAAATCTTACATGGACCAGTTTCCGTGGGGCTAAGCTGGCTGGAGCACAATTTACCCGAGCCGATGTTAACCACGCAGACTTTACAACAGCAAGCGGTGTGAGTAGAGCCAGCCTCAAAGCACAGGGTGCCCAAAACGTTGATACCGCTAAATTCAAAGATTAAGCAGGAGCCTATTTAAACAAAAAACCCCGGTTTTTACTCCGAGGTCTTTTATCATCAATCGGTTATGCCTGATTTTGTTAGCGCTGCACATACTCTTTGTTGCCACTGGCCGTGTAATAAAAATGGCCGCCACGTGGTCCTTCATAAATAGGTCTTCCATCATGGGTACGCCCTACGATCTTGGCTCCGACAAAATTTTCTACATATACTTTGTTGTGCTTGTCGTCTACATAATAATGGCCATGTCTAGACCCTTCAAACACTGTTTTACCCTCTTTAGTTTTGCCAACTGGTTCATCTTTTTCTTCTATCATGGGATGATGAGCTGGTTTTCGCTCGGTGGCAACCGATGCATGAGATGTCTTGGGTGCATGGGTTTTGGCGCTGGTATGTTCGGCTTTTGTTGATTTTTTTGGTACTGCTTTATGACTTTTTGTTGTGCTTTTTGCAGCTTCTTTTTTGTGCGGATGTGAAGATTGGGTATGCTTGGTTGATGCCTTTGTTGGTTTTTTGCTCCCTGTTTTGCTTACATCACTTTTTTTACTTTTTATAGATTTGCCATGATGGGTAACTTCTTTTGTAGTTGCCTGACTAGGTCCAACACTCATAGCCATCAAACATGCAAGCATCAGTAACCATTGATTCATACCACTTCCTTTCTTTTTCATAGGTACACAACACATCACTCTTATTGTAGTGTACTAAGATAAAAAGGAGAATTTGCAAGGGTTTAATCACAAGTAACCTCGGATTGTTCTCTCTGTGGTTATTTTTATTACTATTCATTTTTTATAGCGTCAGCGAGACGGTAGCTTGCCGCCCCTCGTTCTTGCTATCGAAGAATAAACTCTTGAAGCATTCAACTACGACGGGCTATCGTCGAGCTACTCTTACGAGGTCACCAATCGTAGCTATGCAAGATTGGGGAAAAGATTGGCGGCAGACATTATGCACATTTGGAACTTTCAGGTGGGTATCCTGAAGGAGAAGCTAATGCCGATACAAACATAATAGGCTTTTACTCTAAGCCAAGCTCTTGTTTATGTTTAGCAAGAAAATCATTAAGGCGGCGTATATATGCCGCTTTCATACGCTTTTCCATTTCAATATTTTCTCTGGTATCAAATTTCATTTTTTTATTCAGAGTTTGATATTCTCCTGCTGCATAAGTTAATTTAGATAAATCTTCTTTAACTCTTTTTTTAGTAGCCAAGATAGATTCAATTTTTAGTAATTTATCTATCTTAACATGTAACTTTTTGGTTTTCTTTTCTTCTTCTTTTTCACGTTCTTTGGTATTTTCCTCTTCTGATTTAGCCTTACAATCCTGCAGTGCCCGATCAATAATCGTCTGCGTTACAATACCATTATCGCTCCTCTGGGCCATTGCATGGATATTACGAATGAGCTCTATGAGTGTTCTTGTTGACATACCTTCAGTTTCTTGCGCTAGCGTATCCAATTGGGCTTGAGTAAATTGTTGAGGCTGCTTATTGCAATACTGATCAACCTGTTCCACATAATTCATAATAGCTTTGCTGTAGTTTCTAACAAAATTGAGTGCCGCTTGAGTATCTGATTCCACAACACCGCCTTGGATTACTTTCTTCAACATAGTAACTTTGCTACGTATGTCTCGAGCGCAAGTATCTATTGCTTGCTGCGTTGATTGGTTATAATCTAAATGATTATGGACATTAATAGTGCTGCCCAATGCTTGTAATAATGGTTGCAATCCTTGCACATGTGGCACAAGCACTTCCTGCGTAGATTGCTGAAATGTGGCGAGTTGCTGATTAAAGCGTTGTATAATTTTAGCATATAAAAGCGGCTTATTATTATGCATGAAATGATACTGTAGATGCTGCTTGCGCTGTGCCATATCTGGATTTGGCAGAAATATTATATTATCTGCCATAAATCTGTTACATAGCCCTTTTGGCAATTTATCCAAATTATTGGTCGTGAAAAAGATGAGTAATTCGGGACAGGTATGCCATGCGTCCAATGAGCACCACAGTTCTGCCATAGCATTATCCGCAACACTTTTATGATTATCTTCATCAGCCACAGTAATTTTATCTATCTCATCTATAAGCAAAACAACGCCGTGCCCGTCTTGTAATTTTTGATCAATCGCCGCAAAGGTTCTTTTGATTGTATCTGCGCCTGAGTTCTGATAGGTATTGATGATGCTGGAACCCATTAATTTTACTAATTCACTCTGTGTTTGCTCTGCTACATGGCAAACAAGAGAGGTTTTTCCATTACCATGGGGACCATGCAAAATAAATTGGTTATACATCGATGGCACTTCTACAAGAGACGCTTTTTGCTGATTAAAACGATTAATAGTGTGTGGAATAATCGCAGGAATGGTTGCAGATATGAGTGCGGCTTGAGGCATATGAAATTTTGCTGCATTTTCTTCGCAATGAACGGAATGTATACAACTGACTAAGACAACAATA
>CAWEPS010000023.1:0-6111 GCA_963811005.1 uncultured bacterium | reverse complement strand
AGAATTCCGCGCGATACGACGGCTTTTAAGCCGTCGAGCGCTCTATTTTACAGCGCGTTCACATATCTGGTGTTGGCTTACATGGAACAGCAGCTGTCGTTTGACAGAAGATACCTTTGTACAATGCAAGTTCATTACCGAACGTTGGCAGTGGGCATAATGGATCGATCTTGGTTGTGTTGGTCCAGTTGTTGCTTTCTGAGCCAGCAAGTATATAGGTAATATCGCCAATCTTGATCGTTGCTACTGAGGTTATGTTGTCATCAAAATGTTTTTGAGTAACAATGCCAAGATCTGGTAAGAATGCTTTATCGATGTTGTACACAAAGATATTTGGTGTACATGCACCAGTTAGACAACCTGATCCTGCAACAAAATCTTTGCACTGGCATCCTTGCAGCCAATCAACACCAAAGACTTTTTCTTGTTGTGTATGGCTTGCAAATGGCTTAAGCAGATTCGCGGTTGGGCTGTAATAATAAACTAAAAGATTCTTGCCTGTATATGGTCCTGCCGTGATCGGATCTCCTGCAACCACCAGATACATCAAGTTCTTGCATGCTGCATCTTGCAGGCAGCACCATTTAGTAGAACGTATGGTTGCACCTTCATAATAGCCTGATTGAACAAGAGTCATTATGCCATCGCAGGTAACCGCATAGATATACAGATTGACTGGATAGTTACACTCACTCGCAATGGTGCCACCAGCAACTAAATAGAGGCAATTATTGGCTACACATGGATTATTGCTCTTGCACCAATCCAATGAATAAATAGTTGATTCTGATGATGCGCTCCCAATTTGATACAGAGATGGGGTTGCAGCATTAAATTGGAGAATGCGGATATCTATGCCATCAACTGAATCGCCACCTATGGCTAAATTACGTAGATCATAATTATTGCATTTGTCACACAGCCATTTAACGGCATAAACAATGCCATTATGTGCTGCCGATGTAGCTACCTGTACCATGCCATAGTTTGGATCATACCGATAGATCCATACACTTGTGCCGCCCGATGGGCAACCTGCAACAGCTAAATAAGGAACACCATTGATGGTGCACCAATCAACTGAATAGACATAATCAGTTGGGAGATCTGCAAATATCTGGGTGAGTTTTGTAGTTGTTGTATCTAATGCATAGACGCTGATGCTTGTTGCTGCTGAATTACATGCAATTGATTTATAGCCACCGATAGCAGCCAGAGCTGGAATAGTACCTGTAGGATCTGACCATGCAACTGATTGTATTGGTGCCCCATGAGAATAGGTTCCTGCTAGGAATAATTTGTTTGCTGGTAAACATGCTGCTGGTGAAGGACATGGAATGTTAACCGTAAAACTAAATATTGATGGGGGTGAATATGGTTCTGGATCGGTGACCGTGATTGTGTGATTCCCATTACCAACATTGGTAAACACATTGTTGCCAAATTGTTGAGAGCGATTATCTAACTGGAATTCTAGATAAGCTGGATCTCCGCACGTATGAACAGTAATGGTCTCTGTTTGTGTTTTACAATCTTGATTCGTTTGATCAATATCAAGAATAGTTTGTTTCTCTGCAATCAAAAATGAATACTCGATCTCACTATTTTGGTCCCAAAGTGCAAATGTTTTACAATTACAACATGTAATGGAAAGAATTGGAGATTGAGTGCTTAAAAAGTCTAGCGAGATCTTTTGGGGATGTGATGGCGGTACAGCGTTCGGCGTGTATTCTGTACCATTAATTGAATATGTGTAAGGTGGTGGGCATCTAGGTTCATCGCCGCACGAGCATTCGCAATTAATGAGCGACCATACAACTATAATCTTGCTGCTGCTTATGCAACAGATCTGCATGTTATCGAAGCTGTTTCCTGCAGGAGCAATGCTGATAAGATCCCAAAAAGTAGGCGTGATACTTGGTGTAAATTCAGTTCCGTAGATTGATGCTTGATTAAATGGCGTTGTTGAAGTATCACATTGGGTCCAAACTACAACTGCTTTGCCTGGGGTTGGGCAGCAGATAGCAGAAAAATCCACGCATCCATTTTCATTCGCCATTGATATTTGTTGCGGTAATGGATCGTGCGATGGATCTGCAATTGTATATCCTCTACCATAAATCTGGCTCTGCGATCTGGAGATGCTTTGTGTCCATGCAATTATCGCATGCCCTTGAGTATCACAGCAAATAGAAGGTGCCGTTACCGAAGCTCCCGAGGGGGCAGCTATCGTATCTATCCTAGGTGTTTGTCCAGGTGTATATCCTGCGCCATAAATAATAGTGTCATCTTGCCTTGTCCATGTAACTATTGCATGGTTTTTTGCATCACAACATAATGCTGGCGAATCTTCAAAATTAACATTATCACTTATTTGGCTTCTTTTTACAGGGTTAGGTTGCCCAGGGGCATAGCCTGCACCCATAAGTTCCTGACTTCCTTCTCCATTATCTTGGACCCAAATGATTATTGCATGACCTGAAGTATCGCAGCAGATGTTAAATGAATCAATATTGACTCCGGCTTCACCAACTGAAATTGGGTCACCATTGGTTGGAGATTGGTTACCAGGTGTATATCCAGTTGCATATACAACAGGATTGCCATATTCATCTATCTCTACCCATGCTACAATTGCATGGCCTGATTTATCACAGCATAATTGGGGGGAGAAATATAAATTAAAAGCATTGGTTATTTGATCTGGATAAGGCTGCCATGCACCATCTTTATATATTGAGCCATAAATAGCGAGAACCCCCGTATTTATATCACCCTCCAACCAAACTGCAATGGGATTACCATCAGGATCACAACAGACTTGTGGGTAATAACCTTGCGACAGGGCAACTGGTGTACTCCATGTTGATTGGGCACATAATGGCATTAAAAAGGTTAGTGCACACAGACTTACTAGATAGTGAATATATTTATTCATACATACTCTTTTGTTTATGGACAATCAACTATGACACTGCAGGTTATTTTTTTCCGATATTCTCCTTGCGTTTTGATGATCAGTTAAGATTAAAATGACCTATAAAATCAAACATATTTTATCGAAATCGAAAATGCAATACTTTAAAAATCGGAAATTCATGCATGGGACTTTATTAGTTTTTGATAAAGTTTCATTCTTACTTTTATGTATTCGATGTGGCAAAAGGGAAATCTAAAAAATCACAATGGTTAACAATGCATATAACGGTAATACTTTTCCAATATAAAAGGTAATACCTGAAATTCTATTGTTCTATACCTAATTATCTCATCAAAATATTTACAAATATTTAAACAATTTGTTGCATTTTGCAACAAATTTGCTAGGATTTTTATTGAGGCAGGGAGTGTAGTAGAAGCTCTGGCCATATTGAGGAGACTCAAAATGGTTTAGATCTATATAAGACCTTGCCTTTTTTCTATGTAAATAAACAAAATAAACAAGGAAAAGCGTGAAAAATATAGGGCTCTTGTTATTAGGATGTTTAATGTCAACCGGCATACATGCTATGTCATCCTTACATAAGGCTGTCGCATTTCTTAACGATGCGCATAGGGTTGATGAACTTATTAAAAGCAAAGCTGATGTTAATGTTCGTGATAAGTGGGAAAGGACCCCATTGATGTACCTAAATCCAGGTCCCTTAGATAAGCCTTACGCGCCATTATCTATTGCAAAGCTATTGGTTGAACATGGTGCGAGTGTTAATGCGCGAGATAAAAATGGTCGGACACCTCTCCATTGGCTAGCAAACCAGGTTCGGCAAGACTTAACTCCAGACCAAGTACAAGGTATTACTCAAGTTATAAGCTATCTCGTTGAGCAAGGTGCTGATGTGAATGCCACTATTGCTCAAACTTATGAGACCCCTTTATTTAAGGGTATTTTGTCGAGAAATGTATTTATTGTGCGTGAACTTTTAAAAACACCTGAAACTGATCTTACTATGAAGCCTGAGCCTGGAAATGCCCTTACCCCTTTAAAGTTAGCTAGAAGCCTAGCTTTGGTTGTAATCGAAGCTCAAGAAATTGTTGATATGCTTGAGAAAGTCCAGCAGTTCAAGCGCAGTTCCGTGCAAAAGCTCGCCAACAAGCCCGTGAAGAAGCAGCTGCCATCGCATGCGCACAATTAACCACATCGGCATAGATCACCGCTAAAGTATTGGCACCAGCCGATATACAGCACATTTACAAAATTCTGAGAGACGAGAGATATATAAAGAATTAATAAGCCCTTATTTAGATTAATGTTCAAAAGGAATCCATGAAAAAAATATTGCTCTTGTTATTAGGATGTTTAATGTCAACGTGCACACATGCTATGGCTACTCCATTACATGTTGCTGTTGAGCGTAATGATGCTGATTTGGTTGAAGAGAAACTCGTAAAGGAGGGAGCTAATGTGAATGAACTCGATGATGAGACTGGGAAAACTCCTTTGACACACATTCAACCAGGCCGCCGCATAAGCCCTACGCGCCATTATCTATAGCGCAGCAATTGGTTACCCATGGGGCAGAAGTTAATGTACAGAGTACTTGTGGTTGGGAGCCTCTCCATTATCTTGTAAGTTGGAACCTCCTGGTAAGTTGGAACCGCCTGGCGGGCTTCAATCCAAACCAAGTACAAGCTATTAGACAAGTTATAGGTTATCTCATTGAGCATGGAGCTGATGTTAATAGTACATCTGCTGGTGATGATAATCAGACTCCTTTATTTAAGGCTGTTTCTGCGGGGAATATACCTGGTTTGCTTGAGCTTTTAAAAGCACCTGAATTGATCTTACTATTAAGGGAAATTTAGGAGATAAGATGTTAACGCCTTTGGAGTATGCTAGCGGGTTAGCGACAATAGACTATTTCGAAGCTATATATAAAAAAATTGTGGCTCTGCTTGAAAGAGCACAGCATGTTCAAGTACAAGCTCAAACACAAGCGCATCAAAATGCCCGTACGCAAGCAGATTCCATTGCAGGAGCACAATCGCCTAGGGCAGGAGCAAGATCACCTGCTCGACTATTGGCACCAGCTGATATCCAGCACATTCAGGAAATTTTAGAGCCAGAGCTTTATCAAAAGATATATAGGGAATTAATGAGCCCTTATCTCGCGTAATTTTTCAAAAGGCAGTCAATGAAGAAAATGTTGTTCTTTCTACTGGGTTGTTCCATGACATCTAGGATACATGCGATGCTCCCACCATTCCATGTGGCATTACACGTGGCTGTCTTTTGCAATAATGTCAATTTGGTTGATAGGCTCATTAAGGGAGGAGCTGATGTCAATGCTCGTGATGAGGTTGGAAAAATTCCTTTGATGGGCATAATACCAAATCACTTTAGTAATAATCCTTACGCACCATTATCTATCGCAAAGCTCTTGGTTGAACATGGCACGAATGTTAATGTCCACGATAAGGATGGTAACACCTCTCTTCATCATCAGGTATCTTGGTATTGTGTTTGGAAAAATTTAAAGCAAGCCAAATACAAGGTTATATACGGGCTATAGGCTACCTTATTGAGCAGGGCGCTGATGTTAATGCTATAACTCAGAATGATAACAATACGCCTTTATCTTTGGCGGTTATTGTAGAAAATGAGTTCAGCGCACGTGAACTTTTAAAAGCTCCTGAAATTGATCTTAGCATGAAATCAAAATTTCATGATAAAATGCTATCCCCTTTAGAACTCGCTAGAAAACTAGGTATGGCTTCTGGTACAGCTGCAAAAATTATTCATATGCTTGAAAACGTTCAGCAAGTTCAAGAGCAGTTCCGTACGCAAGCTCGAAAACAAGCCTATACAGAGGCAATTGCCATTTCTGGGGCACAATTAACTCGGTTAGGCGCAGGTTCACTGGCTAAAACATTGGCACCAGCTGATATACAGCTGATCATTATAAAATCCAAGTGCGAGAGATATATCAAGAATTAATTTCTCCTTACTTAGAAGAATAGTTGTCTTCTCGTCCAGTCCGGCCGTCGCAGCCTCTATGCCTTCAATATCACTTTTAATCAATGCTATGGCGGAGCCGGCAGTAAGGCATGCCAAGACCGAATCTTGCCCATTTTCTAAAATGATAAAAATCAATCCAACTGAAAAAAAGCCTT
>CAWEPS010000022.1:0-9150 GCA_963811005.1 uncultured bacterium | reverse complement strand
ACGCATTGCTTGCAACAAATCATGTCGCAAACCGCACCCATTAGTTTTTTATAACTATACTTAAGTACAGTACAATCCCCACCAAAACAGATCAGAATCCTATTGATGATGACCCCTATAATATTAAAACAGCTCAAGATTGGGTATAAATGGTATACACTATGTATCGCACAAAAAACTCATTGAGCAGCTTAGAAAAATCGTGCTGTGACACCAGAAATCACATTTTTTTTTGATATATTCTCGGCAACTTTGCAATGTTGACATACTACAACTCAATTCTCCGATTGATCTCATCTTCAACCATAAGAATTTTATATTATCTTCATTGATTAATTTATTTTTCAGTAGTTCATTCCTGAACCAATCAATGATGCGCTTCCAATAATCCTTCCCTACCATATAATAGGAACACGATTTAGGTTATTAGTTTGCTACAAGCACTAATAGTTCAGCTAATTCATCTAATGTGCCAAACCCGCCTGGAAATACTACAAATCCAACAGAATAACGAGTCAATAACCATTTACGAATAAAAAAAAGTTAACTTCAAAATAATTGGTACGATATGGATTCATTTCTTCTATCAGCCCAGTAACACCAATGCCCATGCTACGCTCTTTGCCATGAGCCGCTAATGTTGTACCATAGCTTGCTGCTTGCATAATACCTGAGCCACCGCCAGTCAATACTGATAAATCATTATCAATTAACATTTTGGCAAGTTGCTTTGCTTGTGCAACATATTTTTCCTCAACTAAAAGATGTCCCCCAAAAATAGTAATGATTGGTTCTGGCAATTTACTAATACGCCATATGCCATACATACATTGCCATGCAATACGAAATACAGTACCCAGCGATCGCAAAACAATAGAAATTCTATGCCCTATCACAATACATCTCCTTTTTCTTGACATATTACTGGTATTCTTTATAGCAAAAAACCTACCCAACCAGCAGAAATAAAGCAATAAAGCGTCATTATTACCCTTTTTGATAGTAACTCTAGACAGAATATACCAATCATCTTAGGCTACCATTATTGGTATATGATATAGCCTCAATGGCTACAAAAACAGGCGACCTCTTATATTCAACTTGAATATTGGGCGAAATGTGATACTCTTAAATAAGAAGTAGTGATTAAGCCCCTGAATCCCTGAACCAATGGATATTCAAGGAATTGTACGTGAAAATAGATATAAAAGCATTTTTTAACGTGTTCATTATCGCTCTCGTCTGCGTCCCAACAGCTATAAAGCCTTCGCAGCAGCAAGACCCTGAGGTTTGGATTAATGTCTTTGTACATGGCATTATGAGTATTAAGCCCCACCTATCACTATCCAATTTTATTCGTTTTATGACGGATAATATCCAAGATTCAGTCTATTCAACCACGGTAGAATTAATGCGCAATGATCCACTGTTTTTTCAAAATCAGGCTATGCAACAGCTGGGTCTTCATCCTATTACCCTTGATGCAACTCCAGGTAATGCCTCAGGAGCCATGGCTAAAGTGTTTGAAACCATGTCCAGTTTTGTAAATCAAGATAAACCTATACAAAATCATTATTATACCTTCGGTTGGTCAGGCCTTCTAAGCCAAAAAAGTCGCTATCTAGAGGCAAAAATGCTCTATCAGGCGTTAACTGCCAAGATTGACGAATTTAAAGCTAAAAATATCACGCCCAAAATACGCCTCATCGGCTATAGCCACGGTGGCAATGTCCTCCTATACTTGGCTTTAGTGCGGCAATTAGAACCAACCTACAAACCCTTACAGGTTAATGAACTTATATTGCTTGGTATGCCCGTACAAAGTGAAACTGATTTTTTGATTAATGATCCCATTTTTGAAGCGATTTATCATATTTATTCACGTGGGGATCGTATACAAAAATTAGATTTCTTCTCAGTTAACCGCTTTTTTTCACGAAGAATTTTTAAATCGCGAAAAGATTTTGAGGTGCCCAACAAATTGATTCAGATCCAGTTAAAATGCACCCGTACCTCAAAAATTGCTAAAAATTTTGAACATAAAATTGCCGCTGGCTACCAACTCAATAACCCAGCTGTTTTATCAGGCAAATCGCGCTATCTGCGGGATGCCTCACCAGGCCATTCTGAATTATGGTTTTTCAGCTGGACCCCTGCAAATTACCGCGAACATTTCCCCCTTAATCCCTTACCTGCTGCATCACTCATTCCTTTAATTATACGTGAAGCTCGCAATTTTGCTGATATGAAATGGTCAGAGAAGCCTACGCTCATTGATATTCGTCCCGAACATGAGTTGGTGATTATTAAAAATCAAAAATCAAAGCAAATCCTTACCATATCTGAATTTTTACCTATATCAGAACAGAAACGCCTGCGTGATATTGTACTGAGAACATGCGCCAGAAAATTATACTGATACACGTTATGTAGCACACATCCAGCAAGCGTATATCCAAGCACAAGATATTCGTAGTCAAGCGATTAAAGAAGAACGCGCACGTAAAAAAGCACGTAAACAATCATCCTATGCTGCACAAGCATAACTATATACTAGTGAACCCATCCATGCTTAAAAGTCGCTACCAAGGGTAAGCCAGGAAAAATCTGGAGCATATTCATCTCCCAGGCTTGAAGCACGGGTCCCAAAAATCTTGGGATTTAGCTAAAAATAGGTTTCTGACGATGACAATAAAGATAAAGAGGAGAAGATATACTTCCCCTCTTTTTTAGTTCTTGTACTAAAGGTGTAGAAATTATTGTTGATCAACAACTTCTAATTCACCGGTAGCATCTTCGCCTCTGTCTGCAGGATTTGCTGCATTAGCACAGAAAGCTTTGCAACCACCAATACATTTTTTAGATTGGGTAGTTACGCAACGCTCGGTTACTTTATGATCGCAAGTACCATCAACGCAGATCATTTTTCTGCAAGGTTCTTGAACAATCCAGCAACGTTCGGTAACTTTAGGTGCTTCGCAAGGTGATGGTTTTGGTTGTTCGCAACGGTTGCATGATGTAACTTTAGGTGCACAAGCTCCACGTCTACAACGAGCATCCATTGTTGATACTGCGCCAAGGATTGCTAAAGCAATCAACGCACTGTAAAGATTCTTCATAACATCTCTCCTTAAATAAGGTTAACAATAACATTTCTAATTGAAATAGTATCACTAATTAGCAATCAAAATCAACACTTTATTGCAATAAAATCGAAAAACAGGGGAAAAATACACCCCTAACCTGAAAAAAGTCTTATTTCCCATTGTTTTAGGCTTAATCCTGTATTATATTAAATAAAGTCATCATATATTTTTAATGTCACCCTGCTTTAAGGATTACATCCATGCAAAAGACTCTCTTTTCAAAATCCCTGTTTTTGGGCCTATTTTTGACCCTAGCAGCGCAACAAACCGTACTTACTGCCAATCCCCCTAGCCTTATGCAAAAAGCCGATAGCTTTACCGGACAAGCCCTACGTGGCATTAGTACGGGAGTAGCCCTAGGCGGTCTTGCTGTTGGTACCTATCAGTTTGCAAAGGCAATGGCTCTCTGGGCGGCCGCACAAAGCGCTGAAACAGAGATTCAAGGGGATTTATTAAAAGATAAGCGCAATGAAAGCTTAAAATATAGCCTTGCCGCTCTGTGTACCTCTGGTCTTGCGTATGCATTGCCACGCGTAAATATGACGGCTTTTGTAGCGCATATTGATCTTGGTGTAGTTTTTGCAGCTATACTCAATGCACTCAGCAAAAGATAAGGTCTTGTAAAACTCTAAATCGATAGAAGGGAGATCCAAAAAATCTCCCTTTTTTACTAATTTTTTTTGGATTTAATTATGCATATAAAGAATACAGTATGGTTAATGCTCTTGATAAGTGCTTTACCCATAACAGCCGCACATAGTTATAAGAACCATGCAAAAATTACCCAAGAAAATGCTGTTATCGTTCCCTATAACACTGCACGAGATGAAGCTGCAATTAAAAAAATAGCCCTGGCAAATATATATCGCTTATCATCAACATTGGGCGGCTGTTCACTACAGCAACAAAAATTATTAGTCGAAAAAGACATAATGCCGCATTTTACTGATAGCACCATTATTAGTAATGTTTGTCTTATAAAAGAACAGCCTATTGGATTTATTAATTATAGTATTGCCTCGCCTTGGCACGGTTATTATGGCCCTAACGCAAAAATTTATCATATCGCGGTTGATGAACATCATCAAAATAATGGTTATGGTTCTTTGTTGCTTTCCAATGCCCTGGCTAATTGCAGCCACCATAATGTTAACCATGTTTCATTGTGGACTACAGGCCCTGGTTCATTTTCAGATCCATTACATCGCTATTACACAAACCATGGATTCAAGCTAATACGACGCACAAAATTCCATGAACAGCTCTATAGACTGCGCTTAAAACCCAATCCACTAACCACTCTTACACATAAAATATTGAATCTCGTGGGACGCAGATAGTTTTTGCTAATGATTAAGCGTCTCAAAATCAAGAACCCTAAACGGATTAGCACACTTTTGTATGAATACCATAAGATCATCAGGGGTTATAAGCAGTGTTGAGGTATTTTCCAACGGATGTAGAGCAATTTCTTTATGGTTAAATAACTTTTTATCTAAAACAACGTTCACTGAGTGATCGTGATCATTGATGATGCCAAATGTAGACACTGATCCAGGCATTACCCCTAAAGAACGCATCAATAGTTCTTCATTTGCAAATCTTAATTCAGGTGCTTGCAAAGCTTTAGAAAGATTTTTGAGATTGATATTAGTATCAGCACACGCTGTTACAAGCCATAATCCTTTTTTAGAGTCTTTTAAAAAAAGATTTTTACACCATTCACCGGGCACTGCATTGCCAATAGCTTTGGCCTGCTCGATTGTATGCAAGGGTTCATGATCAAACTTCTCGGTTTTTATTGATAATGCTTGTAACAGATCTAATAAATCTTGTTGATTTTTTCTCATAGCGCCTTACTCATTATTTTTCATCATCATGGTCATGAGATTCACTGCCACCCTGTTCAACCAGATACGGTGATAACTGGCGCCATAAGGCCACAAAATCTGCCATTACCATCTGCTGGGCTCGCAATCCTAATTGCTCTTCAGAGATTTTTTTCCAATCATAATGGGACTGCATAAGATTGTTTTTAAGCGTACGGCGAGGCTGCCTAAAGCATAACTTGATGAATTTCCAAAATTCAGCCTCATGCTCAATCGGCTCTACATTCTGCTTTGGTTTAAAATGCAAAAGCCGTGAATAGACCTTTGGTGGAGGATAAAAAGCACCTGGTGGCACTTTATCTAATTTTTTCCATTCAAAATAGCGTTGATAAAATAGCGAAGGGAATCCATACCCTTTCCCCATGTTTTAAGAATTTTTTGGGCAACCTCTTCTTGTATCATCACCACTCCCTCTTGAAGAAGATGGCGATTCCGTTGCAGCATACGCAAAATAGGAAATGTTACCTGATAGGGCAAATTAGCCAACAAAATCCATGGTTTGTGGGGCTCAAATATCGCCCAATCAAGATCAAGAATATTGCGCTCATTAACTGTAAGGCGTGGATCAGGGAGTGCCTTGCGCACATAATTAGCCCATTGCGCATCTATTTCAAAAACCCACAATCTTGCTAATTTTTGTTGTAAAATAGCCTGGGTAAGAAATCCATCGCCACAGCCTATCTCAAACACCGAGCTTTGCTCAGTTAATGGCACTGCAGTAACAATATGCTCTGTAACCGTATGATCACGCAAAAAATGCTGGCCAAAGCTCTTTTTTAAAGGGATACCCTTGGAAAAACCATGCGCCACGTCATTTATCCATTCATGAGTATAATTATTTCATTAATGCTTCTTTAAAGAAATCCAATTCTTCAAGATCTTGCCTGCGCCATTGACCACACAAAATAAGCGGATCTTCAGCAACTCGTAACCGGCAAGACCTGTCTCTTTCGAAATAAGTCGATCAAGCCTTTCAAGCAAGACCCACCACCAGCCATTACAATACCACGATCAACAAGATCAGATGATAATTCTGGTGGTGTGTTTTCAAGAGCAACACGCACAACATCAACAATACTTGCAATTGTTTCGAGCAATGCCTCATTCACTTCTGGACTTGTTAAGGTAATATGTCTTTGGAACACCAGTAACCAAATCACGACCTTTAACTTCCATGATTGTCAGTTATCAGGCAGTCAATCAGGCCGATACCGATTTCAATCTTAATCGTTTCAGCAGTACGTTCACCAATCAAGCAAATTGTATTTACGTTTGACATACTGAACAATTGCCATGATCCATTTCATCGCCGCCAACACGGATTGATCGGCAAAATACAACACGATTTGAGCGATATAACTGCAACTTCTGTTGTACCGCCACCAATATCAACAATCATACTACCAGATGGTTCTTGTACTGGTAATCCTGCACCAATTGCTGCTGCCATTGGTTCAATAACGGTATAAACTTTTTCGCGCACCGGCTTGTTTTGCAGAATCTTTAACCGCACGTTGTTCAACTTGTGTAATACCTGATGGAACACCAATAATCATACGCGGGCTTAATCAAGGTTCTGCGATTATCATGCACAGGACGAATAAAATATCGCAACATGCTTTCAGTCAATTCAAAATTTGCAATAACACCATCACGCATAGGCCGACATGCAACAATACTTTCTGGTGTTTTGCCAAACATCTCTTTTGCGCTTCTTCCTGCTGCAAACCTGATTTGTTCCTGCCTTTACTGCAACAACCGATGGTTCATTGAGAACAATATCCCTTTATTTCGCACATACACCAACGTATTTGCAGTCCCAAGATCTATTGCCATATCATTAGAAAAAAGACTAAACAATTTCTTGTGCCGGTAAGAATTTCATCAACCTTTTCATAGCATTCCTGTTTTTTTAATAGCGTTACACCTATCTTGATCTACCACTAAAAACTATATTCAAGCCCTAAAGAAATTTTGTTCGTTTTAGCCACATTATGAGCAGCTAATAATGATACCGGAACATCCCAGTTAAAAACTAGTGTAGGCTCAAATTGACGCGCCACTTTCACTTTACCAAAATCATAGAAAACAGTAAGGGTAACATAATCAGCTGACTCAGCGAGACAACTTTTCAATAGTTGCCAGATTTACTGGCACCGTCTGATCGGCACGCGCATCACACCAAGAATCTTCATCATGCAATACTAAGGTATATCGCACACGCATACCCAACCCATCACGTAAATTTTCAAAAGAGGCATATGGAGAGAACACAAAATAAACCCCGGGTGACACACGAGCTGGCCCAACAATTGGCCCAAATATAGCAGGTTCTTTGCCTACCGGCATACGATGCAAACACGTGCGCGCAAATCGCTTGCCAACCCATACCAAAGCACCGAGCTTCCAATCCTCTTTCAGCTCTAGCTCGCCATCGGCCGCTCCAAAGATACCATAATGCCCATTGCCGCCAAACGGCACCGATGCAGGGCTATTTACATCTGCGCAAACACCGGATGGCAACATTGCACCTAGTCTAACTGCTGCTTGTATATGTCTAAATTTATATATATATTCCCACTCTCGCCCACAGCGCACATACATAAGAAAATCACCCATACCAATCTGATTAGCATTAGGCGATTGTAATCCTAACAGCTCATTCATCTGACGGCGTATATCATCTAATTCTACCTTCTCTATCCGATGTAAACTTAGCGAATTCATTATTTTTTAAAAAAAATTCTTGTCGAGAATTAAGATGCATAAAGAACCACTCAACTCCGATTGAAAGCCAATCTAAAATCGACTGGCGATACGAGAGATATATAGCCCCGCCCTTGGAGCTTACCATCCATAGTCCAAGGCAATTCAAAGCCACGCAAACCAGTGCGCAATGGATTTGGCTGACCTATGGCAACCAACCCTTGAGCAACTGCAGCTTCATCATACTTACCATATAATTCAGGAATACCGATCTCTTCCAAATCGCTAACACCAAATGCTCTACGACTTGTTAGCATAAAAAGGTCCGCTTGAATATGGATGGTTTCCTTCTACCCGTAATATAAGGATGCTCGATCAAAGGAATAAAACGATTATCAAACGTCATTGCATGAGACAGGCTGCTCATCAACAACAACACTATAATGCGAATTGTTCTTATGGTATATATCGACATGCTATAATCCTGGTACCTCATAGTGGCCTAAGACTTTTATTTTTTGTGCCCAATTATCATAGGTATGTATGGCACCTGGAGCATAAAAAGAGGAACTACCTATTTTGACCACTCAGCAATCACTCCAAATAAAACTTACTGGTATGTAATTGTTATTTTCATCCCTCTATAATACTTTATTTTTGCATTTAAGAAAGATCTATCAAAAAGAAAATTTTAATAACGCAACTCGCACGAGTAACTCGTAGACTTAACTACTATTTATGTTAAAATTTTTTTTCGGTCTTTTCTTCTGATATACATGCCAAAAGGAATACATATGACAAAGAGAAGTCTTCAGGCAATTATCTTAGCTGCTGGAAAATCATCTCGCTTTAAAACAGGCAAAACAAAACTCCTTGAAAAAATCTGTGGCCAAGAGATGATTCTCTACCCTACACGCCTACTCATGAGTATGGATATTCCAACAACCATCGTCGTTGGGTTTGACAAAGAAGCTGTTACAAAAACAGTACAGCTACAATTGAAAAACAGCACCATTTCTTTTGTAACTCAAGAAGTACAACAAGGCACTGGCCATGCTATTTTATGCACTAAGGATTATTGGTCACACGATAATATTTTAATACTTAATGGCGATATTCCTTCCTCATTGATGCTTCTATTATTGAAGAATTATATGCGCAACATTGCGCCACCAATGCGGCTATAAGTTTTGTTATCGCGCATAATGCTGATCCCTCTTTGCATGGTTATGGTCGAGTTATTCAAGAAGATACGAGCATTGAAATTGTCGAAGCTAAAAACTTTAAAGGCGACACCAATAAACATTGTTGCGTCAATGCTGGGCATTTATCGGTCTTAACAAAAAATTTCTCACTCAAGCCATCTCTGCCATACAAAAAAATGATGTTGGCGCAGAATTTTATTTTAC
>CAWEPS010000021.1:0-39030 GCA_963811005.1 uncultured bacterium | reverse complement strand
ATTGGAAAAATGGGCAAAAGCCAAAAGTGAAACAACATTCACGTGAGGAAAAAAGTGATTTTGCATTAACTGATGCAGCACATCATATTTCAAAGCGTGTTGCAAAAAAATTGTTTGCAGATGATGACGCTCCATTAAAATAACTAAGCATTGAGATAGTTGCATAGCATGAGTATGATGAGCCGTTGGTACCCAACGGCTATTTTTTTATATAATCATTGTTCTGTTTTTTGGCGTACCTGGAGCTGCATATGCAGCTGCTTGGCACCTTGCAGGGTAACCAAGGATCCTGCAAGTGGTCGTTGATCAGTAATAATGCATTCATGTGTGCATGTATGGGTGTCTAGGCACCCTGGATTATGCGTTATCGTGGTTGTTATGCCATAACTGTTTAAAAATTCTACAACATCATTGACCGGCATATGTTTAAAATTAGGTACGATTACCGGTTTTGGTGTGGCACTGGCCAAATATATAATGATTTTACGATCATCTAACGGTGTTCCCGGTGGTGGAGATTGTGCAATGCACATGTCTTTTGGATAAGGGGCGTCAAGGTAATAGGATTTAATACGAAGATGATTTTGTGTCGCCTCTTGCATAATGGCTGATGCGGTGCGATGTATATAATTTGGGGTTATTATAGCGTTTGGTTTTTTGGTGATCACTAAAAAAACAGATTGGTGGGATTTTATTTTTGTGCCGGCCAATGGGGTTTGCTGTATAACAGTACCAGCAGGCAAGTCTCCATCTTCTTTGATAGTAACCAAACGGGGATTGAGATTGTGATGAGAAAGCGTGATAAATACCTCGTGCAGATTTTTGCCTACCAAGGCAGGTGTTTCAAATGTATCTACTTTGCATATGAGTGCAAAAAGATAATAACCGAGTAGAAATGATGCAAATGGCATGATCCACAAGAGCTGACGCATGGGGGTGACGATGTTTTTTTTGAGTGATGGCATACCTGTTGTGTTTGGTTAAGAAAAATAGGAGGGTAGACAATAAGCCGGATTCTGTTCTTAGCTCATCCTGAAGTGGCAACCATTTATCTAAGCGACATACCCGCATGTTTAAATCGGAACAAACAACCGAACGTGCCTATTTTGTCTTGCTCCAGGTAGGGTTTGCCCCTTGCATACATTACTGCATAGTAATCGTGCGCTCTTACCGCACGTTTTCACCCTTACCATACCAATAGGCAGGGCGGTTATTTTCTGTGGCACTTTCCATGGGCTTACGCCCTCCTTAGTTGAGCTATGCTCTTCTAAGGTACCTTGTTTGTTAGGAGTCCGGACTTTCCTCTCTGCCAGCAAAAAGCTGAAAGCGATTGCCTTGTCTACCACTATATTTCAATGAAAAAATAATCATTATTACTATATTAACACAAAGCTTCATAATTGTATATAAAAGGGGGGGCGAAGCTGTATGGAATAGGTAGGGATCAATAAGAAACGATTGCGACCAGATACAGATCCCTAATAAAAGATAGTGTATCCCAGGGGTTATATACATCATGTGCTGTATCAGGATACCGGCAACGGTTAAAGGTATAAGATAGATAAGGGTAGGCGTCAAGCTATTAAAATAGATGCAGGATTCTAATAAAAGTCCTAATGATAGGCTACTCATACGTATATAAGAGTACGGTTTGAGTAGGTGCATAATGTATAAACATAAAAGCCCCATGACCAGTTGTTGCTCAAAGAATACATAGCTATATGTATCAAGAAAAAATAATGCTAATAAGAGGCTGTAAAAATGTGTGTTTAAAGGAAGTTTCATTGGCCTTATAACTGACTAAGTATTAAAATTAACATTATTATCTACGCTTGTTATTGTAACTTGACAATCAAGCTGTTTCAAGTAGCTTCGAATTCAAGGTATATGTAGCACAAAATTTTAGTAAGGAGAGGAGTTGTATGAAAAAGATAATCGTATATCTATTCTGTATCGCGTTAGTACTTTCATCAGTGCCAACAGTGGCAGCTTCACGTATGCACCCAGCAATTCGCATTGATGATTTGCGCGATCTGCCGGTAGAGGAAGAAGTGGCACCGGTGCAAGCATTGTGCACATGGTCTGCATGCACGTTTGTGGCTATGGTAATCGCCTCGGTGGTTGCTTATAACTATAAAAAAGAGATACAAAATATAGCAGAACAAGCTGTTAATAAAGTATATAAACACCTACAAGAACGTAAAGCAAAGCACTGCCCCTGCATTACACGCCAAGCCTGGTGTTTTTGTGGCGAAGATGGCAATTGTGAGTGCATACAAAAATTTGGCACTTGTACGTGCGTCATGAAAAATGGTAAGTGTTGCAAATAGCCTTCAAGAATCGTATGTAATAAAAGGGCCGCGTAAGCGGCCTTTAGACTATGCTAGAGCAGAGGAATTAAAACAACTGATTCTATATTTATAGATTATCAAGCATCAACTTTGCCAAACCCTTTTCTACTTGTTGTCTAAATGGCTTGCTAGCAAACTGCACCTCTTGTGTATTGGTAAAGCCATTAAGATGATAGATTTGCAGTGTAAATGCTTCTGCCGTAAAAGGCCAGCAGCTTTGAGTACGGTTACAGGTACTGTATCATACCATGAGGCAATTATTTCTCTAGGAGTCTGCACTTCATTAATGTTTACACCTTTGATTACTGAATCCTTAGTATCAAAGCTAGCGTCACTAAAAGATAAATCTTTTGCTTTGTAGGGAAGATCCTGTATATATACGGGTACCATCGGAGTCTCATCCTTTAAACCATCCCTACTGTAACGAATTTCATGGAAAATAGTGCTTTCCGCGATGCACGAATCCAGGGGCACTCTTGCTAAACTGGTGTTGCGTTCTATTTTTATAATAGAATAGGCTATGCGCATCATCCACGGTAATAGTAGGAATAGGAGATTTTTTTTCGGTAGCGATGATGATGCATGGCAATGCGATGATGCTCCATACTAATGCAATAACTATTTTCATAATAAAGATCCTTTCAAATGTTGTTCTAATGTACTTTTTTTACTATGGGGGATGAAACTGGTGCCCTCACGTTGCAGTTTTATGAGATTGTGCACCATGTTTTAGCAGAGTCTTGCGATGCATGGCTAGCTATGGGAGCTGCAGCTACTGAAGGGGCGCTGGATCGCGATGATGAAATAAGCTTAAGATTAGGTAAACTCGTGCGGCGCTTTGGTCCATTATCTGCCAACTTTTTCACATGAGGAGTAGGCACGCTATGTCTGCGATTGTGACCCGGGGTATGGAGTAGTAGCGATGAGGGTAGATAGTGCAGAGTATCTGGCTTTGCAAATTCACACAGAGCAGCTTTGAGTTGATCGCGCAATGGTTGCGATGCAAAAGTTACCTGTTGTCCATTAATAGATAATGGTAGTGTTGCATCATGCAACGCTTTCATGGCAACGGCCAATGATAGATTATCATGCCAAGAATATATGTGGGTTTCTACCGTTGTGGTGCGTGTTAAAAAAATCTGTTCGTTGTAATAATGGGGGAATTCGATGATTTCTTTTTCTGTTGTATAGTGGCTTACCAGCTGTCTAAGTGCAACATTGCTCAAGTGCACGGGCACAATAATAGCACAAGGCTGTGGCCACTCTTGATCTATAGAAGTCTGCCAGCTTGATGCGCTAAGGGACTGTTCTGATATTACATCTTTATGGCTTGAGCCATCTTTGGCTAAAAAGAGCTTATGCCCAGGAAGCATAGTGATGGTTGGTACCTGTGGGGTAAGAGATTTGCGTTCAGCAGGAATGGATAGTGGTTTAATCATATCAGATGCATAGTGTTTGGTTGGCAATAGGCATAGCAGAGAAACAATAGTAATGTGATAGATACGCATGAAAAATCTCTCCTGTGTTGTGTAGATACTCTATTTTAGTGCAGCAACAGTATACAGAGATTCTATTGGCCTGTACAGGATATCCAGTGTTTTATATGTGGCAGCCTAAACATGAGCAACTGCTTTCAAGTACGACTAGCTATCATGACTGTCTGGTAAATAGATAGCGCCCAGCAATCATGAGAATATGGGAAAAGTAATCACATATACTTTTTCGTGGTTGGGGCCTTTGAGATAGCGCTGCTTGCGAGAGTGGGGCCCGTTGACTGATGCTTAGTAATTTGACGTTGGGGGCGCTTGCAGAGCGGGAAAGCTTGGTGCGTATACGTGAATTCTGTGTGGAATGAGCATACTGTGTTTGATGTAGTACAAGCATGATAAAGATCATGTGATTATACCTATTCATTATAGTCTCCAATGTTTATTATACCAGTGCACAATAATCTACCTCTATACCAAAGCATAGACCATTGAGTAATGCATGTTCAATGAACGTGAAGGTTGCTGATCGAAAGATGTTCAGATTATGGATATGATTGAGGCAGTTATTTTATAAAATCATGCTATACTACAGAGATAGTTAACCAGCTTGTTTTTCTATAAAGTTTCAATGTTGAAAATACTCAATTACATTTTTATCATACTTGTCCTCATCCTCACATGTGTGCTGGGTTCCTTCTTTTTTATTACCCATGCACGGGCGTGATCGATTTTTCAATCCTGGAACATTATAATCCCGGCAAGCCATCAATCGTGTTAGATGATGAGGGTAATGAATGGGCTCGTTTTCAATTGGATAAGCGAGAGCCTATTACCCTTGCCCAGATGCCACCCCATCTGATTCATGCATTTTTAGCCGCAGAGGATTGGAGTTTTTTTCAGCATTCGGGCTTATCATGGAAAGGCATTATACGTTCAACGTTAGTCAATCTCTATTATGGCCGCAGAGCTCAAGGAGCCTCTACTATTACGCAGCAGCTTGTTCGGCTTTTATTTTTTGATGCACAAAAAACTTTTACACGAAAAATTAAAGAACAGCTTTTTGCATTGATTGTTGAGTGTCAGTTTAGTAAGGAGCAGATTCTAGAAACGTACCTTAATCACGTTTTTTTTGGGTGCGGTATTTATGGTGTTGAGGCAGCATGTCAGCGTTTTTGGGGCAAGCATGCTTGGGAAACAACTATAGACGAGGCAGCAGTATTGGCTGCTATTATGCGCTCACCCAATCGTTATTGCCCATTAATTAATCCTCTCTCTGCACAGCGACGCAGGGATATTATCCTCCATTCTATGCTAACCCTGAAATTTATTACGCAGGAGCAGTATGAAGAAAGTAAAAAAGTGTCCGTTACCACCAAGCAGCAGGATAACGATATATGCGCGCCACATCTTAAAGAAATGATTCGCCTATTTATGGAGGATACGGTTGGCAAAAAAGCTCTATATAGCGAGGGTCTTGTTATCCAAACCACGCTGAATCGTACTATTCAGCAACGAGCGCAAGAAGCATTTAATAAGCAGTTTGCTCTTTTACGCACTACATTGATGCCAGATGTAGATGGTGCATTACTCTCATTGGATGTAAAAACAGGAGAGATTAAAGCCTTAATAGGCGGGGTTGATTTTGCAGTGTCTAAATTTAACCGCGCACTACAAGCACGCAGACAGATGGGCTCAACCTTTAAGCCATTGATTTATACGGTTGCCCTTGAACAGGGTATGCATTTTTCTGATAGAGAGCTGGATGCACCATTAGAGTTGGTACAACATAATGGTACGGTATGGAGTCCTAATAACTCATCATTAAAATTTAATGGTTGGATGACTTTGGCATGGGCATTATCCAATTCTAACAACATTATTGCCATCAAAACGTTCCTCAAGCTAGGAGCTCATCCAATTATTGAACTGGCACAACGGTGCCATCTAAAGGGACCATTTTCACCCTATCCATCATTGGCACTTGGATGTGTTGATGTCACGCTTGTAGAGGTTGCTGCTATGTTTAATATTTTTGCCAATGATGGCATCTATGTAGAGCCACATTATATACGTTGGGTCAAAGATAGTATAGGTAGAAAGATATGGCGTTGTACCACATCACAAGAGCGTGTTATAAGCTCAATTAGAGCAAGCCAAGTTGCTAAAGTTTTAGAAATTGGATTGCATCGTCTACGCGCGCGCAAACCGCAAGAATGGATTGATGCACAAGCGATTAGTAAAACAGGTACGACCAATGATTCTCGCACCTGTTGGTTTACGGGTTCAACACCAGAATTGACCACAGCATTGTATGTTGGGCGAGATGACAATAAGCCAATGGGTAAGAATATTTTCCCTATCCGAACTGCATTTCCTATTTGGATTGATCTGTATCGAGCATTACCATGGCATCAAAAAGCATTTATGTATAACCCAGCATTGCATGAAGTCAGCATTGATGATCGTACTGGCTGCTATAGCAATAATCAAAACGATCCTCATGCCATTACAATTTTTGAGCTCTAATACTATTGTTATAATGATGCGCTTTGATGGGCATAATGGTTCAAGATTTCAAGCTGCGTGGCAACAAGGTTTAAACCGGTATGTTCTATCTCATTTTGCGTCATAACTGTGCAGAGTGTTGGGTATAGTGCCGCAAAGGCACGAGCATTATCTTCCTGATGATTAGTTGTTGAAGCAACAATAGGAATAGTAATTGCGTGTTTGCCAAAAAAGGCAATTTCCCATAATGTGCCAGCACCAGAGCGGCAGATTATAAGATCAGCTGCTTGGTAATACTGCTCAACCTTATCGTGGTAGGTGAATACACGCGCGGGAATATGATATTGCGCATAGAATGCTTGCCAGTTTGTCGTGTCAAGCATTCCCGTTTGATGAATAATTTGTATCTTTCCATGCAACTGGGGATACTGTTCAACCAGTCTTTTAACGGTTTGGTTAATAAACAGTGATCCTTGAGAGCCCCCGAGTGCAAAGATAGTAGTCCGCTCAGGTGCAAAACCCAACATGGCCAGCATAGAACTTTGCAT
The DNA here is from genome assembly GCA_963811005.1 of uncultured bacterium. Taxonomy (GTDB): domain Bacteria; phylum Babelota; class Babeliae; order Babelales; family Vermiphilaceae; genus CAWEPS01. Next base: position 32,136 of record CAWEPS010000021.1, on the reverse strand, counting down.
GATAGCTTTATGTGTGTCATTAAACCGTATGGGATATGGAATAATAACAGATTTTTTTGGAGCAAAATAGGATCTAGCTTGTGGAAAGCAGAGACAAATTGTGGTGGCCATGGGTGCGATAGCGCGTGCTGCTTTACCAGGAATTGCGTTGAGTTCATAGAGCGTAATAGGTATACCTACTATGTATGCAGCCACGCAGACAGGAATCGAAATATAACCACCCGTAGATATAACGGCTGTTGGTTTATGGTTAAGCATGTAGAAAAAACTTGTAATCATCGCCTTGAAAAAATTATAGATACATGTGCACAGTCGGAAGGGATTTGAGTAGGAAATAGTATCTAACCTCATGGGTATATGATGATCTACCACATGAGCATCGCCAATAAGCTGTATATCAAGAGGAGTCGATGTTGAGAAAAAAGTAATGCTATCATGGGGATGATCTGCTTTATGCTGTTTAGCTAAGGTGAGCGCTGGTAGGATATGGCCACCAGACCTTCCTGCAACAAAGCAGAGTGTCTTATTATGCATGTTAACTTTTTTTCCATTGTTTAAGGAGGTTTGCATACTGTTCTTTGTCTTTATCATTCTTAGTGATCTGGAGGGCATGCTCTAGCGTATCAATAGCTTTAGAGGTCTGGCCCATTTTATAATAAGTTTTGCCCAAGGTGCTCAAAATAGCAGTATCATTGGGCTCTTGCTGTGTAATCTTAGTCAGTATACGCAATGCTGTATCATAATTCCCTTGCTTGTATAAAATAAACGCTTGCGTATCAAGAAAGTGTGGGTTATCTCTATTACTTTGTAAAGCCCTTTTTACAAGCTGTTCTGCTAGAATAAGGTTTTTATCTTGCTCGGCATAATGGTAGGCTAATAAATTGAGTAATGGGGGGAAATCTAAGTTCAGGCTATAACCTTCTTCTAAGACTTTTTCCATGGCCTCATACTGTTGTTGCTCGCGATACAATAATCCCATATGATAGAGAATTTTTGTTTTTAAGCGTGGGTCTTTAGTCAAGGCTATTGCTTGTTTATGGTACAAAAGAGCGGTATCAGGATTATGTGCACGTGTATGCAAGTCTGCCAAATAGAGTGATGGTAAGATGGCATCGGGTTTTGCATGATTAATATCGTGGAGCAAAGCGATAGTTTTTTGTAAAGGAAGACCGGCGCGATATAAAAGATATAAAACTTCATACCAAACATTGTGCGTAGGATCTTCTAAAATCCATGTTTTAACAAGGTCTGCTGCTGGGGACAGATTATTCATAGCCGTCATAATCTGAATTTTGAGTAATCGGTTTTCTGGATCAGTAGGCTGTGTTTGTAATGCTGTATTAATAGTATCAAGGGCTGCACTATAGTCTTTGCGCTCAAAAAGTTGTAGGGCTTGTGTGAAGGATGATTGGGGTACAAGGATCGTAGCACCATTGTTAAGCGCCATTTTTTGTTTAAAAATAAGCTGCAGAAGATGTTGTTCGATATCCTGATTTTTAGTCGTAGAGAGTTCTAGAAAGGTTGTATAACCTTTGATGGCTTCATTAAGTCGGCCAGCTTGTTCTTCTAATAATGATAGTAAAAGCCATCCTTTATCAAAGTAGGGATGCAGCGATAAACAAAGCTTGGTGTTTTCAAGTGCCTTTTGAGGGTCATCAAGTTGTACATAGATTTGGGATTTTAAAAAATAAAAAATGAAGTTATTAGATTTTTTTGGCGAATTATTCAAAAGATTATCAATAGTTATTAAAGCGTTTTCAGGCTCTTTTCTGCGTATGTAGATGTTGGCGGTTTGAAAGGCAATGGTCTGATCATTTTTGAACTTGTTACTCAGTTTGATGTATCGTTCATCAGATTCTTTTTGATTGCCAGTCTTTTGTAGCGCCTGGGCAAAGAGCTGCTGTATTTCTGGGTCATCTTTAAAGTGCTCATCAATAGAGGGGATTAAGTCAACAATCTCTTTATGGTGGTCGAGTAGCTCGGAAAGCAATGGTATATAGCCCTTGTAAAAATAGGGGGATGATTTTTGGTTGAGCAGTTCATGATAGCGCTCTTGAGCCTTATAATCGTTACCAGAAAATTGATTATAATTTGCCCATAAATAATTGTGCACATCGCGAGCAAAATGTGCCGTTGTAGCGTGGCAATAGAATAGTAGGTGCAGTAATCCTAGAACTACATGATTTTTCATACTTTCTCCTTATGGCAACGAATCAGAAAATTATGCAGCGCAAGACTTAGCTGTGGATCTTTGATTATTGCAAGAGCCTTTTTTGTGGATGCAGTTAATTCAAGAGGAACATTGGGTGGCTCAGTGCGGGCAGTTATACCTAGGGTGTTCGCATCTTTTTTTGCAACAGATCTTTTAAAGCGTAAATGTTTTATGCGTGGTTGGTCTAGATTTTGATTAATGGTGGTTATTAATAAAGGAGATAACAGGTAGAGTTCTTGCATCCAACAGGCATCATAAACTCCCAAGGTGAGGGTATCATCTTGAATTTTTTCAAGGCGTACTTTAGTGGTAAGACTGCCAAGAATAGCAGACCATTGGCTGAGCAAGGTCATATGCCAACCATCCTTTTTAATAAGAGTAGGGACAGTGTTTTAAGTTGTTTGGCCATAATTTTAATACTCAAGGATGAGATGTTGCAAGGCAGGTATGCATATAAAAAGCTTGAGCGCATTTGCGCGTTCGGCTATTTTTTGTGCTAAGCTGTCTTTAAATGTGCTCAGCATATTTTTTTGTGAATCATTCAAGCGTTTATCGCAATGAATTTATCTAGAGCTGTGGTCATGTGTGGTTTTTTTATAAGATGATGATCGACTGAAGTAACCTAATTTTCATTAATCGTGGCAGGTCTCTGGAGTATATAGTCAGCGATGAATACGATATGTAGTCGATGATTGTTGTGGTACGGTTAAATACCCTATCATGTACCGAAGCGTTTAAGTCTATAGGATATCTATTCAGTAGTTGTACAAGCAGTATTGTTTGATGATAGGTCTTGTCATCAGCATTAGAAGGTGTCGGTTTTGAGTGGGTTGATCCGGTGTTTGTCTATCAATTCAGGTGTCAGATAATCTGCTGTTTGCTGCATATCAGATGTAGGCGCAGGGATTATTTTTGCTTCTGAGCGCGCACGCGCAAGCTCCCCCTGTGGCAGGAGCACTATAAGCATCATGAAAACTTAGCATGTGACTACAGTTTTTTAGTTTTCTGACATAGTAGCCTCTTACGTATATCGTTTCTTTGAATTTATTGTTAACTATATAGGTATGAGCATATATTATCTAGAGTCATGTCAGAGAAAGAAGATAGTATGAGTCTAACCGAACGATTTTGAACTTGTATCGCATACGGCCGATCTTAAAATACGCGTGTATGGCGCTACCTGAGCAGATCTTTTTGCCCATGCTGTTATAGGCATGTTTCAAAGTATAGGACCACACGCCCAACAGTGTGTCAAAAAAAATAATCGCTTAGTGTGCTCAACATTGCCCGTGCAGCATGATATTGTTGTTGCATCAGTGGATGTTAATGCATTATTGGTTGATTTTCTCTCAAGCGCTCTACTTATCAGATGTTTATAATGAGGCTTATTTGGATGCAAAAATCCATCAGATAACTACAACAACGGTTAATGCAACCATATATGGTATACCTATCACTGGATTTGATGTGGTAGAGATTAAAGCGGGTAACCTATCACGATCTGCATATACAGCAGATTAATGGTATATGGCAGGTTGATATTGTGTTTGATATTTAAGAGGAATAAGAATGACCCAGCCAATCACAAAAAATGATCTTATAAAAATTGATGACTATACTTATGAAATTCCACGGTCATATCGGTCTGATATGCGAGTGCCAGCACGTGTATTTACCAATGAAGCTATGCTAGAAGATATACTCGATGATCGTAGCCTAGAGCAGCTTGTTAATGTGGCAACATTACCGGGGATACAACAGTATGCTTTTGCGATGCCCGATATTCATCAAGGATATGGATTTCCTATTGGTGGTGTTGCTGGTATGGCTATTGATCATGGCGGTGTTATTTCTCCAGGAGGCATAGGGTATGATATTAATTGTGGTGTGCGTTTATTGGTTGCTAATAAAAGTGCGCAGCAGTTGAAAAGGGTTATGGAGTCATTGGCAACAGCTTTGTATCATGCTGTTCCATCCGGTGTTGGCCGTGGCGGTAATCTTATCTTAACGCTCCCTGAACTGGATAAGGTGCTTGGTGATGGAGCCAAGAGAATGGTTGAACTTGGGTATGGTAATCATACTGATTTAGCATTGTGTGAAGAACACGGTATGATGCAAGGTGGTGATCCTGATTTAGTGTCAGAACATGCAAAAAAGCGCGGAGCAGACCAACTGGGCACGCTAGGATCAGGAAACCATTTTCTTGAGGTGCAAAAAGTTGATGAGACTGATGATGAAGATACAGCACATGCATACGGGCTAACCCTCGATGCTGTTACGGTGATGATACATTGTGGATCGCGAGGCCTTGGCCATCAAACATGTACTGATTATGTGCGTACTATGATGAACTGTAGTAAGGATTGGGATTTTGTTTTGCCAGATCGTGAACTGATATGTGCACCATTTTACACCAAGCCGGCTCAAGACTATTTTGCAGCTATGATTGCGGCTGCTAATTTTGCATGGGCAAATCGACATCTTATTGCTCACTGGGTGACGCAAGCTTTTATACAAGTTGCGGGTAAGGATACTGAGCTTAATCTAGTCTATGATGTCTCGCATAATATTGGTAAAAAAGAGCGGCATGTTATTAATGGTTCGTCCATGGATCTTATTATGCATCGCAAAGGTGCAACGCGTGCATTTGGTCCCAATAGGCCAGAAACGCCAGCGTCCTATCGAGCTTTTGGGCAACCAGTACTGATTCCTGGGACTATGGGTACAGCATCATATGTGATGGCAGGAACTGCTCAAGGTATGGACGTAGCCTTTGGTAGCTCATGTCATGGGGCGGGTAGAAGAATGTCGCGTATGAAAGCCAAACATACTGTGCGAGGATCCCAATTGAGAAAAGAATTGGAATCGTATGGCATCATAATACGATGCGATTCTGATGCGGGCCTTGCAGAAGAAGCGCCGCGTGCATATAAAGATATAGATACGGTTATTGATGTTGTAGCTGGAGCACAGTTGGCGCGCAAAGTTGCACGGTTGGCTCCTCTTGCTGTTATTAAGGGTGGATAAGGTGATGAGACTTTTTGTAGCAGTTGATATGCCAGCAGCTGTTATAGAGCAGATTGTTGCGCTACAACACCATCTTGAGCGGCTTAACCTGTTTAAAGGTCGTTATATCCATAAAGATGGTATGCATTGTACACTCAAATTTTTGGGTGATAGCCAAGAGGAGCAAAAAATTCGCATCGATAGTTTATTACATACCATGATACCTAAGTCCATGCAGGCGCGCTTGGGAGCAGTCGATTTTTTTGCACAGGGGAGCTTTATTAAGATTATCTATGTGCATCTAGTATGTCCGGAGCTTGCGCTATTAACGCAATCACTAGACTCGCTTCTTGAGCCTGTGTGTGCGCGTGAAACTCGACCTTTTATTGCGCATATAACTGTTGCACGTGTTAAGCAGGTGTCTGATCATGCTGCATTATTAGATGCTCTTAATCGAAGCAGCGTAGAGTCAATTACATGGGTTATAGACAGATTTGTGCTTAAAAAATCAGTGTTAACTCCTGATGGGCCAGTGTATACAACGATACAAGAGTATTTGATGCGATGATGGCTATTGGCTCTGCAGCTGCAGCATTAGATTTTTCCAGAACAATGTGCTGCTACCGGGCATAGGAGGCGTAAGGATAGCTTGTTGTAACACATTCACTACACGCTCAGCGTGCTGGTAACGGGCACTATTATTATTGATTAGTGCATGCGTGCCGATTTTTACCCAGTGCATGAGTAGCTGATCCAATAAATCTAAGCTATCGCGCTCATTGATTTTTGCTTGCTCGAGCTCTTTTAAGAAAGCTGCAGGATTAACCGGCTTTGTGGCAGTAAAATAATCGAAAAGGTTTTTGTAGGGTATAGTTTGCATAGACATATGCCATGATTGGATTACACAACGCGAGCGTATAGTCGGTAATAGCTCTCCAGGGCGATCAGTGAGTAAGATAAAATGATACCCCCGTGGTGGTTCTTCAATTGATTTGAGTAAACTATTAGACCCAGTAGGAGTCAGGCATTCTGCTTTTTGTATGATAAAAAAATGATGGGCATTTCCTTCCAAGGAAAAAGCTAAGGTTTGCCCTATTATTGAAAGCTGTTCAAGGGTATACAGCTTTTCGGGATAGAGCCATGTGGTGGCATAATATTGTTGCATACGCAGGCCACGGCATGTAGTACAAGTACCACACCCATTATGGTTGCATAGTATGCGCTGTAGATAGTCAATAACAATGCTGGATAAATCTTGATGATTGCCAATCCACAATTGAGCAGGGGGTAATCCATGAAGAATAAAATTGTTAATGGCAGGTGCTTCTATATTCATACTTGATGGGGTGCTGCGGGTTGTTGGTAGTGTGCGTGCGTGGTAAGCCATGTGATGACTGCGTGTGTTGCTTGGTGCGTGAGTTGTTCTGGTGCTTGTGTGCCATCAAGTTGCACAACATCGGGCCGATCTTTAAAAAGTGTGTCAAAGCCATGAGCAAGAGCGTGTACAAAGGTCTCTTTTTCTTGTTCAAATGCAGAAAGCTGCACCCGTTGAGCAAGGCGTGCACATGCTACTTGAGGATCTATTTTTACGTAGAACACCAGATCGGGTTTTACGTTGTGCATTGCCCATTGATTAATAGTCATGAGCATTGCCATATCAAGACCACGTCCAAAGCCTTGGTATACAAGGGATGAGTCTGCCATGCGATCAGAGATAATAACTGCATTATTGCGCAGGTGTGGAATAATCAAAGTATCAAAATGTTGTGCGCGATCAGCAGCAAATAGGAGGTATTCGGCACGAGGAGTCAAGGGCACCGTCTGCTCTTGTAATATAGTGCGCAGCTGTTTGCCAACAGCTGTCCCACCAGGTTCTTTGGGTCACTACGGTAGTTAGTCCATGGCCAATAAGTGAACGTGCCAGATTGGAAACCAGGGTGCTTTTACCCGATCCATCGATACCCTCTAGAGCAATGAGCATGCCGCGATTTATTAGATTCATTGCAAAACTCCCAAAAACATTGAGGTATTCCAAAATTATAATTTTTGGTACAAGTATACACTAGTATAACCGTGAAGTCTTTGAAGATGGAGCACAAAATCACAGAATTCATTGGTTAATTATGCAACCTGCTAACGATGAGTTAAAAAAATGTTTGATAAAAAAAGAATCGCCGAACAAGAACGATTTAATACGCTCTACCCATCGATCATGCGCGATAACAAGATTATGTATATTGGCTATCTACTTCAACAAGCGGCTCAGAGATTGCGTGAGCATACCGCATTATTGTATGAGGATCAAGCGATCTCGTATATGCAATTGTATCAACGCGCAGTTGCATTGAGCAGACTGTTACTGACCAAGAATATACAACCACATGATCGTGTTTTGCTGCTCATTGAAAATTCGCCAGAATTTTATGTTGGTTACTTTGCTATTCTGCACGTAGGAGCGGTGGTTGTTCCCTTAAATGTGTTTCTTAAAGAGCGGGAGTTAGCGCATATTATTACTGATGCCAATCCTTCATTAATAATTACTGCATCATCATTTGTCCCCTTACTGCAGGCTACCGGTATTACCTTGCCGCCAGTGATTACTGAAGGATCTATGCCGCCAGCGGATCTGGGAGGGGATATGCCAGAGTTTGATGTTGTTGCATTAGAACCGGATGCGATGGCAGCATTGCTCTATACATCAGGTACAACGGGGTTGCCCAAAGGCGTTATGTTGAGTTCGCGTACCATTATGATGAATGTCTTGCAGGGCATAAGTCATTTTGATTTGCGACCACAAGATCGTATTTTTGGTGTGTTGCCACTATTTCATAGCTTTGCACAAAATACCTGCGTGTGGACACCAATGTTTATTGGATGCACCATAATTTTAATACGTAAAATTGATAGGCGTCATATTTTACAAGGTGTTGAGCAAAAACCAACAATATTTTTAGGGGTGCCGGCACTCTATGGCCTTATGTGTTTACTCAAAACAGTTCCTATTGATTCTGTTCGTGTGTTTGTATCAGGGGGGGATGCATTACCCGATAAGATACGGTCAGCGTTTGAATTGATTTATCGACGTAAAATATGCAGTGGGTATGGACTAACTGAGATGTCGCCATTTGTCAGCGGAGAGTTAGAAGAGGAGACGGTATTTGCGCATAATGTTGGTACACCGCTCATTGGTATTGAGTATATGGTCAAGGACGAGCAAGGCAAGCCGGTCCAACCGGGCGCTGTAGGCTCGCTGTGGCTTAAAGGCCCAAATTGCATGCTTGGGTATTATAATGAACCAGAGATGACGCAGGCAGTACTGATAGATGGTTGGTTAAATACGGGTGATTTGGTCTATGTGGATCACAAGGGAAGATTTATTATATCTGGTAGGCTAAAAGATATTATTAAACACAAAGGTTTTATTATTTATCCCCCTGAAATTGAAAATGTTATTATGAGCTATCCAAGTGTGATTAGGGTAGCGGTTATTGGTAAACTAGATGTAGAAACCGGTGAGGTGCCGGTGGCTTATGTACAGCTACGGCATGATGAGCCAGGTATTGAAAAAAAGTTACGTGATCTTTGTATGAAAAATCTAGCTTCGTATAAGGTTCCTAGAGAATTTTTTTGCACCACGCATGATTTGCCTATGACGGCTACGGGTAAAGTTGATAAAAAAAAGTTACGTGCACAAATGTCTGCATGATACTGCGAATGTAAAGTACGTGAAGAAAAAGATTGCTATTGTTCATCTTACATCAAGCCTTAAAATGGGTGGGGCTGAAGCTGTGTTGTGCGACCTTATCAAGGGACTTGGCACAGAGCGGTTTATGCATACGGTTATATATTTTCATGAGGGTCCCTATGTGCAAGAGCTTCATGCCCTAGGGATAAAAACCTATCGTATTGATGGGTTGCTGTTTCGGTATGATCCTATTTTTTTTATACGATTATGGTGGCTTTTAAAAAGATTAAAACCCGATTGTTTGCATTCATTGTTGTGGGCAGCTAATACCGTGGGTCGTTTAATGGCATGGTTCATGCGTATTCCGGCAGTAAGCGTATTGCATAATAATGTTGATCAAGATGGCATAGTACGCAACTGCATTGACCGCATTACTATGCTATGCGCAGATGCTATTGTTGCTGTTTCTCCAGGTGTTGCTCAATCCTTGTTACAACGAGATTCATGGATCCCAGCGCGTAGAGTGCAGGTGATTTGTAATGGTATTGATATTGAAAAGGTGCATGCGCAAGGAATACGGTATCAGAAGAATCGCTATGAATTGGGATTATCAGAAGAGCATTTTATCATTGGAGCTGTAGGCAGGTTTCATCCAGTTAAAAATTACGGATTACTTCTAGAAAGTTTTGCCATAGTTACTTCGATGCATCCCTTAGCCCGTCTGATTATTGTAGGCACAGGATCTGAATATACGCCACTTAAAGACTATGCGGCGCAATTGGGCATTGATCAGAGTGTGACCTTTATTATTGATCAGCAGGCATATGGCTATTATCCCCTCTTTAATTGTTTTGCATCAGCATCAGATAAAGAAGGGGTTTCACTCGCGTTACTAGAGGCACTCAGCTTTGGGCTGCCCTGTGTGGTGACCAATAGCACATCCGACCATCCTGTGTTGCATTCATCGGCAGCTGGCATAGTAGTGCCAGCGGGCGATGCGCAGGCCTTAGCCCAAGGTATCTTAAGAATAATTCATGATGAATCTTTACGAAAGCGCCTGCAGCAGGCTGCGCGCCGTGTAGTGGAGCATAATTTTACGGTTGAACAGATGGTGCAATCGTATCAAAAACTCTTTGTAGATATCGGCACCTGGGATCATTCTTTATGATCCCGTATTATTGACTCTTTTTAATTACTATGAGAATAGCGATTCTTTACGGTATAGATTCATAAAAAACCTATTGAATTAAATAGAGTATGCTTTTTGTCCTCATTATTGAGGATGAAATGGAGCGGAAAATCCAGTAAAATTTTATGATGATTATAGCAAGTATGAGATTAAGTTTGATTTTTATTTGGCCATGCTGTACTATAAATACATATAACAAGATAACCTCCATTTCCCCTATCCGTGACGTTCTGTCTGGATGGGGGTAAAATTTTTAAATGGTAATGGCAACAAGCAATGCAAAGCCCATTAAAGCGTATCTATCCTCATATCCGTAATGGCCGTTATTATAATTATGCGCATGAAACGCCTACAAGTTTTGTGCTCCACACATTGCGCTCGTACATGCGTTCTATGAACGCAGGCAAGCGGTATTGTCCATCAAAAGTTCAGCAATGGGTTGAAGAATCAAGACCTCACAGCGCAACTGCTGCGCCAGCCATAACATGGATAGGCCATTCCTCGTTTCTTATTACTATTGATGGCATTAGCATCCTTACCGATCCGGTTTTTGGTCCATTATCACTATTTTATAAACGATTTATGCCACCGGGCATTCATCATCAGCATCTGCCAGCCATAGATTTTGTACTCATCTCACATAACCATCGGGATCATATGGATGCTCCTACCTTAATGCGCCTCAAGCAGGCCAATCCAGAGATGACGGTTTTGGTGCCACAAGGAGACAGGCGATGGTTTATACGACGTGGGTTTGCCCGTGTTATAGAGGCAACCTGGTGGCAGCAGCTTGATTTTAACCATGCCAGTGCAGCATCGGGCGGAATACGCATAACATTTTTGCCCGCTATACACTGGTCGCAGCGTGGTCTGTTTGATAAAAATAGATCATTATGGGGTAGCTGGATGCTCGAATGTAATGGCTTTAAGGTTTATTTTGCTGGCGATACGGCCTTTGGGGATCATTTTGCCATGATTGCGCATGAATTTCCGGGTATTGATGTGGCATTAGTACCTATTGGTCCGTGTGAGCCCCGCATGTGGCTGCAATCAACTCATATAGGTGCCGAGCAAGCGGGCCATGCTTTTGTAGCATTAAAGGCTGGCCATTGTATCCCTATGCATTGGGGAACTTTTGGCTTTGGGGTTGATATGTTTGATGCCCCTATAGTGCGCATCCAGCAGTGGTGGCACCAGCATCAACATCTTATAGCCGATAAGCAGCTGCATTGTGTTAAAGTAGGCCAACAAAAGCTATTTAGCACTATGGCAGAATCAGTGCAATCTCCCTATAAGCAACCGCTGGTATAATTGCATATTCTCTAGAATGCTGTACGCTACACCAAGATGCACTGCTTCTTTTTTATTAATCAACCATATAAAAAAAGATTATCTATTATGAAAGAACATAAAATATCGCTTTTTACAGCAGTATTATTAACCATGAACATTATGATCGGGTCTGGTATTTTAATTGGACCTGGTAATATTGCGGCCATTGCCGGTAGCGCCAGTTTTTTGGCATGGCCTTAGTTGCATTAATTTTCCTTCCTCTTGTTTTATGTACGGCAACATTGAGTGGTATGTTCCCCAATGGCGGAGGCTTTTATACGTATGCCAAAGAAGGTCTTAATACGACCGCAGGATACATGGGTGGGCTGCTCTATGTGATAGGCTATACCTTTGCATTAGGGGTTGAAGTTTTGGCTTTAAGGGGAATGTTAATTAGTGTATTGGGTAGCAACTGGTTTTTATCCCAGGTTATGCTTTTTAATATTGTCTGCATAGCGGTATTTGTGTTACTCAATATGATGAGTTTTAAGCTCTTTAGTAAGATGCTTAACTCGATTAACCATTACCAAGATTCTTCCTATTATTATTTTGATTGTATTGCTGCCATTTGTACTCAACTGGCAGTTTACTATAACGCCAGCTGAGCTATCAGCGTTGCCTAATGCGTTGCCATTTGCAATCTTTGGGTTTTTTGGCTTTGAATATTGCAGCAGCTTGTCCCATTTAATCGAAAATAGCGAGCGCAATGCGCCGCGTGCAGCGGTATTGGGCTTCTTGGCAACGGCAGGGCTGTACACACTATTCCATTTTGGGGTACTTAATGTAATGGGTGCTGATACGTTAGCAAAATTGGGAGCATCATCTTTTGCAGACTATTTAACCTTACCAATTCCGTTTCTTAAGCCATTGCTTATGTTCTTGATTCCATTAGCATCAGCATTAACTATCTTTGCTGCTGGTAATGGAATGTTGAATTCCAATGCTATTGTGATGCAAGCAATTGCCCAAGAACGTTTATTCTGGAACTGGTCATTAATTACCAAGCTTAATCGTTATCACAGACCCTGGGTTGCTTTACTGTTGCAAGGGATATTGATTTTTACCATAATAACCCTTATTCCAGATATTAACCTTGTTAATAATCTCTGTTGCTTAGGCATTACGGCATCATTCTTGTTGCCATTTATTTCATTAGTGCGTATACAATATCGCCGTAAAATGTACAAAGCATTGCCTCTGACCATTGTTGCTATTATTGCGACATTGGGTATATCGTTGTATAGCTGGTCTAAGATGGGCTCAACCATGAGTGAATGCATGCTGCAAACGCTGCCGCTTATATGCCTGCTTGTTCTGGGCTATATTCTCTATAGATTGCGCCATCGTGGTGGACCCCACCACAAACAAGATTTGCAAAAGGAGCAAGTCTTTTATCACTAATCCTACTTTTTGCTTGATTTTTTGAAGGCAAAACCGGGCCGGTTGAAGAAATTCAGCCGGCCCGGTTCGTTTAGGTACTATTTTTATATACATTGCTCTCTTTATTCAAACTAAAATCCCTTATATTTCGCAAATTATTGATAGATTGATTCAGATTGAATTAAATTGATTAGTAGGAGAATCATACTATATTGGGGAAATAATAAGGGACATGCTATGAAGGGATTCATCGGCTATTGTATGGTGATTATAGGCCTTATCTCATGTACTTGTTGCCCATTTATCTATCAAGCGGATGTTTTAAGAAAATGGGATCCAGCCCGGTTGCGGTATCATTATTTTATTGGTTGCAGCGATTTTCATGAGAAAAGTAGCATTATAAGCGATATGCAGATGCATGATATTTCTACGGCCTTCCATTATTGTAATAAAGAGAGTATTAAGGTCATCGTAGAAGATTTAAGCTCTCCAGGATCCAATGGCGCGCTGATGTGTGGGCGCTTTTTTTAAGCCCTAAAGGGGGCATTTTAAGTGGGCTGAGTGAGCGGTGCAGATCCCATGCTCTTGACGTTGCCAATGTAGAATACCGTTTTTGCAGGGTTATAACACTTGGTCCAGTGTTGGATCGCATTCGCAATGGTTTATCCACATGTCATGATTCATTGTGTGCCACGCACGAAACTAACATATCTTCTTTATCTGATGAAATTATGCGTACGATTAAAGAAATTCGTGCGTATGATGATGGGGCGGTGCTTAATGATTTTTATAAGCAATGCACCAATGAGGCAGAGCGGTGCATTGCAGATCTGAGCTTTCCGCGGTCGTGTGGTATGACGGTTGCTGATTATATTAGTCGTCACGTTAAGGACGAACAGCGTCTGGGGCAGATTAAATATCTCTTTACATTTGATAGCAGTTTAGTGGATTCCAAACTTATTCACATGGTAGTTAATGAACAGCACAAGCACAAAGTGGTAGCGCTGGCGGGTGGTGCACATATTAATGCAGTATGTCAGTTGCTAAAAAATATTGGTTATGAATCGATATACACGGCTTCATCTGTATCGGATGTTCCCTTATCAATGCGGACGAGTGTCCAATCATCTGGTGCATGCGCGCAAGAACAACGTCCATTGCCTATTGATATGGGATTTTTACGAAGATATTTAGATGTAGTGAATTAATATAAGAGCATCAAGGAGATAAAAGAGATGAAGAAATGGCTTTTATTGCTACTGGTTATAGTGCCAGCTATGCTCGAATCATTTATTTATGAAATTAAGGTATTGAGAAAATGGGATGCGGTATGTGGCAAGCACCATTACTTTATTGGATTAAGTGATTTTCATGACAAATCACATAGAAGTACGCAATGCCAAGCTGATAGTCTTGAGCAGCTATTAGCACAGTGTGATAAAAATACCACCAAAATAATCTTAGAAGATCTTAGCTCCCAAGATACCCCATCGTGCCATCATCGATTTAAAGTTAATTCACGTGGGGGCATTTTAGGGGGTCTGGCAACCACATGCCGTGCTAAAGGATTTGATGTAGAAAATGTAGAATATCGTTATTGCAGGGTCGCATCATTGGGGCCGGTGCTTAATCATTTGAATCAACCGCCCCATACCTTTCCATCTGTAGCAACAACACGTGTTGCATCATTGGCACAAGAAATAGATGTGATCGTGCAAGAGATAGATCATTATCGAGATGGTCATGGCTTGGATGATGCCTATAAGCAAAGTTTGCAGCAGGTTGGATCGCACCTAAAGCAGTTTAAATTAGATAAACATGGCCATATGACGGTTGCTGATTATCTAGAACAACAAACCACACCAGCAGACCGATTAGAGTTTCTTAAGCATTTATTAACGTTTGATAGTACCCTGGTGGATATGCGTATGATACATACGGTACTTAATGCGCATGACAAAAATCTGGTATTGGCACTTTCAGGTGGTGCCCATATAACGCGTGTTACGGATCTATTGCAAACAATAGGCTATGAGCTTGTCTATGCCACGAACGTGCAATTTAGAAATGAATATGATTTACACAAATGCCTTGGCTCTACTATTATCGATGGCTCCTACTGCATCCGCCCCGAGCCAGTTGGGCTCGAGGTGATTCAGCAGTATATATAACTATATATACCAAGTATTATAATCTTTTTGGTGCTGATGTGATATGTTGCATCATAAAGTTAACAAACGTAGGGTTACAAATTAAGAGCATGTTTACCATTTTTTGTAACTTGTCTACACGCTTCATGGTTGGTTGCGCAAGCTGTAACAATTGTACATGGTTTTGCTGGATTGCTTGCTGATTAGCTTGTAGTGATGCTTGCATAGCTCGTACACCTTCGCTCATCATATCACGAGTTTTAACGCCATCAGCTGCTATTTCCTGCGTAAATTGTTGCACTAATGATGTCTGAGCGCTTTGCGTTTGTTCTAAATCTTTTCTTAGCTGTTGCAAGGTCGGCATAAGTTGTCTTATCTGTGCAGCGTCAAGCTGGCCTTCTAAGGCTTTTTGTGCTGCTGCAATGCGCTGTCCAAGCGTCGCACTTGTATCAGCAATGCTTGCTTGTAATGCTTGAGTTTGCGCTGCACGAGCTTGAACAAGCTCTTGTTTTAACTGAGTTAGTTCATCATGTGTATGCTGTTTGATATTCGCAGCTGTAGCCGCCAGATCCCTGCGTTGGGTTGCGATTAAGTCGTCTTTTTGCCTTGCCAGTGCTTCTTTTAATTGGCGCTCTGCATCGTCAACTCGTGTGGTTAATTGGTTTACTGTTTCCTGGGCGCTTGTTTGTACCTGTGCGCGTACTCCATCAATTTCTGCTCGCGTTTTTGCATGTTCTGCTGTTGTATGCGCATTCACATTCGATAATTGCCGAGCCGCGTTAAACGCCTTATAGCAAGCAACAGAGCCAGTTACTAGAGCAGCAATTTGTTGTAATTTTTTTCTTCGTTCAGGGCATCGTTCTGTGGGCCATAGCATGTAGGTTAATGCGCATGGGATAATGGCATCAGTTGGATTATCCAAAAAATGTTCTCCCATTTGCAGAGCTGTTTGTGGTGTGGTAACCATCAGTGTGTGTACGTTGTTAAGCGTTGTTAAGGCATTCCATATGGCAGATGCCGTTGAAGAAGCCGAGCTTGCAAGCGTTGTGGCAGGTTTTGGTTGATCCACATTTACTTGATTTGGAGTCTCATTGAGCCGGTCAAGTTGAGCTGTGAGAGATCCCGCTGCATTGCGTTTGCGTTCTGATTCAGGTCTAGTGGTAGCATGCAAGCGTGCGCTTGATGATACTGATCCTGCAGGTGTAGAAAGATCTACAGAATGGGCTACCGTAAGGCTTGATTGGTGTAAAACAACTTTTTGTGCCTGAGATGCCATTAAAGGCGCTAGCATGCACCCCAATAAAACAGCTACGAGTATTCTTATATATATCATAATATTCCCCCTAAAAATGCCCTTATAGGGCACATTATTTGTATTAAAACAACTCCATTTCATAGTATCAATTATTATAATAGAATTATACAAGGAGTCAAAGGGCCTATTTGAAGAGTGATCTAAGGCTACTTCCAGGTTTAAATCATTAAAACTGTGATTGAATGGAGCGCGGGCTGGTTCCTCAGGGGGCTTTGGAGGTCTTTGTCGGCTTGGAGATTGTTATAAAAGCCTTTTGTGAGGTATGCCCGCCCGGAATCACCAAAAATCATAACGGCGATATCATTTTTGCCTAATTTTTTGGCATATTCTTGAGCGGCATATCCTACTGCTCCACTGCTTAATCCCACCAAAAGGCCATGCCGTTGTGCCAATGTTTTGAGCATAGGCAATGCATGAGCATCGCTTACCGGAACAAATTCATCAACAACCGTGGAATCTAATATGGTATTTTCCCAATCGATACCGATACCTTCTAGTTGATATGGCTTTGGGTTGCCTTTGGTTGATCTATAGGATGTGTCAGAATCAATAGCAATTACTTTGATGGCAGGATTTTGTTCTTTTAAGTAACGACCGGCGCCAGTGATAGTGCCGCCGGTGCCTGCACCAGCAAAAAAGTGAGTAATTGTGCCCTGTGTTTGCCGCCAAATTTCTGGTCCGAGCAAGTGGTAGTGAGCCATCAGCATTAACAGAATTAAAATATTGATTTGGCATAAACGAATTTGGTGTCGCCTTGTGCAGTGCAACTGCTTGACTGTGGTATGATAAGGGATCTTCAATAAATGAGGTTGGTGGACAGATTATCACCTGAGCGCCGTATGCTTTAATGGTATCTAATTTTTCTTTGCTGATTTTTTCAGTGGCGGTAATAATAACTTTGTAACCTTTAAGAGCACCGATCATGGCAATAGAAATACCCTGGTTGCCAGAAGATGCTTCAATAATAGTGCCGCCAGGTTTTAAAAGGCCCTGTTTTTCTGCCTGCTCAACCATATATAATGCTGAGCGATCTTTAACGCTGCCACCTGGATTGAGATATTCTAATTTTGCATACACTCGGGCTGGGGAGTCATAAGCAACTTTTACAAGTGGTGTGTTGCCGATTGCGTTAAGTAAATTTGCGTGCATGCTATTCCTCGCGACGTTGGTTATAGTATAATTATTTCTTAGATTAGTATGTAGTATAGTATAGAAATACTATAGTAATTGAGACAATATTTGAAGAAAAAAGAAGGAATAGTTTATGAAGCAAATATGGTATTATTACATGGCAGCACTTGCGTTACCGTGTATGATGGGTTATGCGGGAGACAATGTGGTAGAGAACACTAAGGCAGCTATTTTAGTGGCACGCGAAGAACATAAGGCTGTTCGATCAGGAGCCCCATTGCGTCAACAGCTACTAGCATTGTTGGAGCAAGAACAACACATGTCCAGGATTATGCGACACATGCGTCGTAGAAGTACCGATAATGTTAGATCTGCTCAGCCACAAAACCGAAGAGTATCCATGGAACTTTCAATGGCAGATAAGCTTGAGCGATACAATTTTTGGCAAGATCCTACGCGTAAAAAAACAAAGTCACCAACGATTGGACGCCGTCTAACTGCAGGGGCATCACCAGTAAATCCCGGAATAAAGGTGGAAAAAAAGAAGACCAAAAAAAAGATGCTACAATGTCGGTGCTACCTGCTATGCGGCGGGCAAGTGATTCTCAGGTGCATGTAACACCAGCACTTATGGCTCGCTTGGGCGCACAATGTGCTCAGGTAGCAGCAAAAAAAGTTGCTGCACAAAAAACATAAACAAATTGTTGCAGTTTCTTGCTACGCCACATTAAAAGGTATATGTTATAGATCAGTAACGTTTATTTACATTTATTCTCTCTCTAGGAGTTTACTATGGTCAAAAAAATGTATGGTGTTACGGTCTTAACCCTTTCTTTATTCTCAGTATCTGCGTATTCTATGGGACGATTTGCTCGAGTGTTTGCTGCACCACAGGTGGGTAATTTGCGTCAGATGAGAGTTCAACAGTTACCACAAACACGTGCACTTGCAGCAGTGTGCCATCGAAATCGTAGAGCAAGCGCTGATCGCATAGCTACAGCATCTAGACCAGCTTTTAGTGAGGATTCATTTTGGAATGATCCGCAGCATAAAATTCGTCGTCAACAAGAACGACAAGCTCGCGCACAAAAAGCATTGAACAAGGTTGCTTAAAAAATATATATGTATGTAATAAAGAATCGCTGCCACATTATGGTAGCGATTCTTTATATAAGAAGGGATACGATGGTTAAAAAATATAGCAGCATAGTAGTTGCCATGCTCACAATGTGTAGTCTTTCTTACGCAAGTGAAGCTGATCATAAAGCTATTGATCGCAAAGCGCGTATGGAGGGGCTGAGAAAATTAAGTGATGAGGCATTACGAGGTTTGCACCATGATGCAACAGTAGTGCATGCAGCTGACACAAGCGAACCACAAAGAAACAGCCGTGATGCTGACAGCACACGTCGTTCATCATTACCACGCAAAAATGGTGGTAGTACACAGCCCACATCGCTGCCGCGCAGCAAAAGCTTAACGGATTTAGGTGGCTACGATCAAGGAGCGAGGGATGCAGCCTTTATGAGTATACAGTGTGAGGCTAAAAAGCAGGTTGGACAATTAGCAACATTAAGCGCGGTAGAAGCTTTAGCATTACAACGTCCATTATTGAATGGTAGAGGCTCATTACGCATGAATAGAAAAGCAGCAACGCAGGTGGTAAAGGGGCTTCCAAAGGCTGGAGTGCTTGATCTTTTATACTTACACATTAGTTCGCCAATAACAGCTTTTAATCCAGTTAATGCGTTGCCTCTTGATAAACATGGCAATGAAATGTTGGGGAAAATAGAGCAATCCATTAAAGATTTACAAGCAAAATTAGCGTTATTAAAACCGACTAGCTAAGTGTGTATAGAGCAGTGCATGTGCTTGTATCATTGCACCATTATCAAAATCAGAAAGATCATCAGGATACTGTTGCAGCCGTGTATGTAATTCTTGATCAAATGTTATGGCCAGCATGCGTTGCGCTAATGCTGGCCAGTCTTTTTGTGCAACTAAAAAGCCATTTTTACCGTCATAGATTACATCACCAATACCGCCGGTGGCATAACTAATAACAGGAATTTTCATCAACCGAGCTTCTACCACAGCGCACGGCAAACCCTCCCATAGTGAGCTAAGGGCAAAAGCATGCCATCGTTGCATAATGGGGGCCACATTCTGTTGCCAGCCTCGTAATATAATAGCATGTGCCAACCCATGCTGTGCGATCCAGTCTTCAAGCTCTGGGCGTAGCTGCCCATCACCAATAACCTCAAGGACCACATGAGGATTGTGTTCATGCACATAGTTAAATGCCTTAAAAAGATCAATAATATTTTTTTGTGGTTTAAAGCATGCAATAGCACCAAAAATAAATGGTTGCCCATCTATTGGGTATGGCGTGGCAATCTTTTTTGGATTATAAAAGTGTTGCCAATGAACGGCGGCACGTATCATGCGATAGTTGTTATTAAAGCCTGGAAAAAGCTGCATGCCTAGTGCGCTATCGTAGGATGAAACACACACATACTGTGTGGTAATAAAGCTTGTAATCAGTTCTGCAAGATAGATTAAAATCCAGGAAGTCCAATGTTGATGTGCGTGCAAGGCAAAACCATGTATGGTATGTACACGTGGAATGCGGGCAAAGAATGCGGCCCAACGCCCCAGAATTCCTGCTTTTGTGCTGTGTGTATGTACTATCAGGTGGGCATTGGCGCGCTTTATTTTTTTAAGAATCCGTATCAGGTTAAAAAAAATCTGTAGATCGGTTGCCCATGATACTGTGCGCTGCAGAACCGGGAGTATGAAAACGCTTTCTGATGGTGCTAGGGTATCTGCAAGTTGCCCACGGCCAGCAATAAGAAACGTTTCGATGCCATGAGCAGGCATTCCGTTATGCAGAGATAGACAAACTTTTTGAGCGCCGCCAAGTTCAAGCTGGGTGATGATGTAGACAACAGAGATTTTTTTGGGTTCTTTCATAGCTGCTATTAAAGTACGATGATAATCATAATAGCTATCAATAATGCATAAATTGCGCAGGTATCAATAAGGCCTTGGCCAAACATGCTCAGACGGGACAAGGTGCCATGTAAAGATGGGTTGGCTACAATCTGATTGCATGCAGATGCTGCGATGCGTCCCGATCCTATACCAGCGCCGAGTGTCCCAAATCCAATGCACAATGCGGCGCTAATAAATGCAGCACTTGCCACAAAAGGATCATAACATACCTCCACCGGCATGACTAATAACAGCATTGCTATAACCAAAGAAAAAATAATGGGAGTTTCAATAATAGCTTCACTCACGATGGCAAAAGATAGGAGCTTGCTATAGGCATTGCGGTTAATGCCAATTCCTTGGCAAGCACTTTGTGCAAAAAGCGCCATACCAATGCACGGGCCAATGCTGCCAAGCCCTATACTCAAGCCAGCGGCAACAAATTTTAGCGCTTGCGTTATGGTTGTGATAGTAGATAGTTGATTATTGATAAACATGGCCACAATAAAACCAAAGACGATTGGTGTTTGAATGAGCGATTGGGTTATAAGCATAAAACGAAGAATTTTTTGTGCAAAAAATGGCTGACGTGCTGCAGCAAAACAGGCTGCTTTGGTAGGGAGCGCTGATACTAAACCAATGAAAAATCCAGGCAAGCAGACCGCAGCTGCAATACCTAATTCAGCAATGGAGCTATACAACGATAGTGATGCTTTGGGTGTAAATAGCAGAATGGTAGCCATCGACATGCCCAGTAGAGCGGCGGTTTCTATAAGGGCCATACCAATGACTGCTATATTGGTTATTTCATCTTTTGCACTTGGTTGAATATTGAGTGCCTGAATGGCCGCTATGCTTGCAATTCCCTCCCCAATCCCAACAGCAATGGATGGGATCATAACAGTAAGTGCGATACTAAGATAATGTAAAGCATCCATTGATTCGATCATGTTGATTCTTTCGGATGCTCAACTTCCTCTTCCTGCAAGGCTATTGAAAGATAGGTTAAGGTGAGCATAGTAAATACAAATGCCTGTAAAAACCCTTCAAAAATACCAAAAAAGAGCGTGATGGCTAAATTCAGCCCAGAAATAAGGCCAAAAGATTCCCACACAAGAGAGCCCTTTATGGCATTTAAATAAATATCGGCAATAGTAGCGCCGCCAAAAATATTACCAAAAAGCCGAAAGGACATCGATATGATAGTTGCTAATTTGCCGACAACATGCAACGGGAACATGACAAAAAAAGGGGTAAAGTATTCTTTAAGATATTCGATAATGCCATGTGCTTTAATCGCACTGATCTGAATATAGAAAAAGGCAATAATACCAAGAGCAAGCGTGGTATTAAGATCAGCAGTTGGTTCGTCTACAAATGGAATAACCATCATGCAGTTGGCAAGCGCAATAAAAATAAAGAGTGCGGTTACAAAACTAAAATGATTGAATGAAAAACTACCAACTGTTTGCGTGACCATATCGGCAAAGTTACGCACGAACGAAATAATAAGAAAGCGAGCAACTGATTGGTGCCTGGTAAAAAGCAGGCGAGCCGCTATAACAAGCACTATAATAATGAGTAAAAGAATCCAGGTATTGATGACGGTTTCTGCTTGGACAGCAAAGAACGGGTGTGTTAACCCTAAGCCAGAAAAAGGGTGCCATTGATGCGCATTAAAAAGATCTATGCCTTCCATGAGCTAGGCCCTTTTGGTAAAAATTGTCAGCCAAAATGCTCCTAAAAAAGATGTTAATAGCAGTATAAAATTAATTGAAGGCGATAGCAATACATAATACCATAAGAGGGCTAAAGTTATTATTCTTGCGAATGAAAAAAGCAGGGCCGAAGAAAATTGACGTTTTTCGGATATTGATTCACGAGAAAAAAGGACTCTTCTTTTCTGTAACAAAAAGAAGAGTCCGTATAAAATTCCTGTGCCAATTCCGGTAACAAGAGACAGAATAGCAGAATAAAGGGTCATATGGATAATCTTTAGATTATAGATCTAATTTAAAGTTTTTTTACGCCCTTATAACGCCAATATTCGGTAACTATTGCAGACGAACCAGTAATAACCACAAGGCCATGGCGCTCATCCACAGATTTCTGTGCAGCTTCAAACGCTTCTTTAAAGTTTTTAGCTGATTTTGCTTTAATTTTCATGCTCTTAGTATCATTGGTTACTTTTTCAACATTCCAAGATATCGTTCCTGGTTGGCCAGGAACTGCTTCCACTGGGCATACAATAATGCTACCCGATGTTTTTTTGAAGAAGTAACGCAACATCTTTAATAACTCATTCAAGTTAATATCAGGGTTGTTGCAACCAATAAGCAAGGTAAGTCCTTTAAGGGGACGTTGATAATGCAATAAGCGAATACCAAGAAGAAGATTCTTGAAGGCATCGATATTGCTGGCATTATCAAGTAATAAGCTTGGTTTTTCTTTATCGAGCAATTGGAATCTTCCCGGCAAAGAATGCTCGGTGTCTTTCCAAAATTGTTCAACTGTTTTCTTAGGATTAAGTTCTGATTGGCGTTTTGCTTCTAGGGTTGGGCGGCCACGTTGACCTTTTTGTTTGGTTAACAATGAGCTGGTAACCACTACCGCGTCTTTATTGGCAAATTGATTAACATACACGTATGAAATACGTTCTGCGAGTGCTGCGCAACGACCGTGTAACTGTTCAAATGGATAACCGAGAGCAGCTAATTTACGAATCGGCATACCCCATGTGCCACCTTTGCTTTTAACAATTTCAAGCATTGATTGCAGATACAGTTTGCTTTGATCTGCAGACACAACGTAGGTACCTTGATGTATGATGCCAAGCATATCGTGAATCAGGGCATCAGCCTTTTCTGTTTGTGATTCATCGTCAATAGTAACTCGTGTAATAGCAGCTATTTTTGGAACACACAGTGTGGTTGCATCGGTGTTGTTGCTTGTACTAACTTCTAATACGGCAACATCAACATTGTTGGCTTGGAAATATAATAAAGCCATCATAGTCAGTAATTCATATGAATTAGGAGTAAGCCCTAAAGACTCGGCAGTATTAAGAACTTCATTGCCAAGTTCAGCAAATGTTTTATTAGCTATAATTTCATTATTCAGGCTTATGCGTTCATTATAGGTAAGGATATGCGGTGCATAAAAAGCGCCCACACTCAAACCTTCATCAGCCAGAAGTTTGGATGTAAAATTAATGGTAAGACTTTTACCGTTTGTCCCTGCTACTAAGATGGTATTTAATTTTTGAGATACGTTGCCGAATGCTTTATCAAGCTGTTTCATGCACGTTAGATTTTTATCGGCTTTATTGGTTTGCCAATTGGAGTCTAAGAATTCTATAATTTCATTATAACTTCTTTGTTTACCAAGAGCCACAGCACTTTTTATGGCATCTTTATTGATATTTTTCATGGTTTCTCCAAACACTGTTACCGCGAAGATCTATTTCTTAGTAATTAGTACTAATTTTTAGATAAATCAACTTTTTGATTTGCGTGGCTTACTCTGATAAAAATGCGTGACTTTAATTTCAATCTACGGTAATTTGTAAAAATGTCAAACAAGAAATTATCGCTGAATCAATTATCTTGAAGCAGGGCGGGAGCTATTTTTTTGAATGAGCCTTGCTGTTCTACTTATTCGCGCTATATCCGATTTGGCGTCGTTTCAGTATGAAATAATGATCATAGTGTTATGTGAGGGGATTTCAATATGAAAACACAGCAGCTTTTGTGGTCTGATGCCAGTGCCATCAAAATGCTCCAACAGGCATTACAAGACAATCAAGTAGTAGTAGGCAGTTCCGACACTGTTTTGGGTCTATTAGCACCGCTTTCGGAGGCTGGATTTCAAGCGCTTAATAATCTTAAGCAGCGCAATGAAAAACCCTATCTTGTTCTGATTGCATCAGTGGATAAGGTTGCTTACTTTGCCGATCAGATCCCTGACTATGCACAGATGTTCATGCATACATGCTGGCCCGGTCCATTAACCATTATTGTAAAGGCAAAAAAAGGATTGCCATCATATTTGGTTTCACCGCAAGGTACTATTGCATTACGGGTGCCAGAGCATACCGGTCTGTTAACACTACTTCAACATTTTCCCGGGCTGTTTTCAACCAGCGCCAATATAACAGGGGAACCTATACCCAACACCCTCGAAGATCTTGATCCTCACATTGCAGGTGGTGTTGCATATAAGATGGTTGATCAAGGTAGTGCTGCGCATACCGTGCCATCAACGCTTATAGATTGTTCTGGCCCGCAGTTAAAGGTGGTGCGCGAAGGAGCATATCCAATTGCTATGCTAGAAGAGATGATTAGGGGATAAAAGGGTGATGATGATAGTTATTCATCATGTTGAGAACCAAATCTAACAGTCTTACAAATTTCGATTAATAAAATATAACACTCTTACAAATAAGTATGATTTCATCATTCTTCATTATTGTCCGTTTATTTTTCCGCCAGGTACGACATTTTTATAACCTTGATTTTTAGGGTGTTGCATATCCCAATCAGGACCACCATCCCCTTTTGGGCTAGCGTAGCCAGGCGTAGCTTGCCGACCCTGAAGGCCCGGATAAGCGTAGACTGGTGCTACATGATGGAATCACTCAAAGAGCATACTCTTAGGTATGACTTTACGTTGAATCGTATAAAGATGGTGTTTGAAGAGTTGGGGATTGAGGTTTAGTATTTAAGATTATTGCTATAGGGTAACGTTTATGTTACGTTGTAATTATGAAGCCCATTAATATTATTATTTATAGCACAAAAAATGGTAAAGAACCCTATTCAGAGTGGGAAAATGCTCTTGATAAGACCACTCAATTTATTAACATGCCCAGAAAACCCCATGGGTTTTAAACCTGGGGATGAATGGGCATCAAATGAGTGAGCAGAGCAAACGGAGTTTGCGAAGCGAGACAGGGTTTGCCATACTAAACGGATGATAAGTTATAAAAGTGGGGCACATTCAAAGCATAGACTTATGATTCACATAGTTTGGGTACCAAAATATAGAAAGAGAGTTTTAAAAGGTAGTTTGGCAAGCAGAATAGATGAACTGTTGAGATTATGTGCGGAAGCAAATGGTTGGACGGTGTTGGAATTAAATGTACAACCAGATCATGTACATATTGTCGTTCAATTTGTTCCAACGGTATCAGTTAGTCAGATGGTTCAAAAGTTTAAAGGTAAAAGTAGCAAAATTGTAAGAGAAGAATTTCCCGAATTAGAGGAAGTGTATTGGGGAGATAGTTTTTGGGCAGATGGCTATTTTGCAGAAACTGCTGGTAAATGCGACATAAGCGTTGTATTAGATTACGTTAAAAATCAATAAATAAAATTCATATAATCGCGAAGCCACGGCTTTTAAGCCGTGCGAGCTTCACTTTTTTAATCCATTCAAAGAAAGCATCCTCATCATTTTGTACATAATATATAACTCTCTTACAAATCAGTAGAATTTCCTTGTTTTTCATTTCTCTCCTCGTATTTTTCCACCAGGTAAAACATTCAAATAACCGCCTTTTGCTTTTTGGACGCCTCTTTGATCGTTTCCACATTTGAATAAAAACCATAGGCATTGATCGCTGTTCCCAGCCCAGGAATCACATACTTGGGCAGTTCTTCGGCTGCTTTACCGTAACACTTTTAAGTCCTTTAAGTTGTACTAAAAATGGGGGCTAGACAATGTGTTTCAATTTTTTGCAACAGGTTTTTTAAAAAGCTATTTCACCATTTTTTATTTTTTGAAAAAATTTCTCTCTATCTTGAAAATAGCGATCAAATTCTCTTACAAAGTGTTCTAATCGTTCAGGAATGCCGATTCCTTCTTCAAAAACAAATAATGATAATTCTTCTTGGATATCATCTAATAGGTTAAAATATTCCTTTGCAGATTCTAAAGTTGGGCATTCCTTTATTTTAGAAAATATATATTTTAATTTTTGTGATAATAATATTAAAATTCGCACTAAATCATCGCGTAATTTTCTTACTACAACTAAATCATTTCTTATATCCTGTTCTGATACAAATAAATCATTCATCATCATATCCACAGAGTTTACTTAATTGGTTGCAAATGCCATATTTCTTTTGTGATGGGATTATAAACCATTTCCCAGCCATTTGCTAAATATTTGAAAAATCCAGTTTTTTCAATGTCAGGTGTTATCGTTTTTGCATTTTCTAAGACAGCTTTTGCAGCAAGAGAAGGGGCTTTTCTTCCACTTTTCCAAAGATAATTATAGTAACGTTCTGTAAATTTAAAACCATTTACCTCGTAATAGCCATTTTTTAAGATAGCTTCTGAACCTTGATGTACAATGGTCGATGTTGTATCGGTTGCGGTAGCAAGTTTGTTTTTATGTTTATTAATTTCATTGGCTGCCTTTGCCGCCATCCCCGTAGCAGCTGCCTTTTTCAACTTCTTATTGGGATCATTCTCATCATCATTGGGGTCTGAGGTATTATTGGGAGAATGATTTGAGAGCTTCTGATTCTGGCTAGAAGATTGATTGCTACCCCTTAATTCATGCCACGCTTCTTTGATCGTTTCCACATTTGAATAAAAACCATAGGCAGTGATCGCTGTTCCCAGCCCAGGAATCACATACTTGGGCAGTTCTTCGGCTGCTTTACCGGCAACACTTTTAAGTCCCCGCAAAATCTGCTGCGCAATAGATTTAGTAGGCACGACTTTAGCGATGATCCCTTTACCAGCTTTAGTTTTTAAGCCACGCATAAGCATATGTTTGGCCTGCGCAGCTTTAGCCGTTTGAGCAGCTCGATTCATTTTAGCAAGCGCTTGAGGTGATAATAATGCTGTTCCTGTAGTGGAAGCTGCAGTATTAAGAGCTCCCTGCACAGGTTTTAATCCAGTGCTTATTGCTTGGTGTGTAAGAGAGCTTTCAGGTACAGATATAGGAGTAGCCTTTTTTGAGGCGTTAGTGATGGTGATGGTGAGATTCTTAGGTGCAGTTGGTGATGCTGCTTGTGTAGTTGCAAGCTGTGCGGTTTGCGGCGTTACTGTTGTACCGGTTGTATTATTAATCTTAAGTTCAGGATTAGTAGGTTGTGGTTTTGCTGCTTTTGTAGGAGCAGTCTCCTTTTTGGCTTTTGCTTTGGCGGATTTTTGTGGTTTATTATTAGGTTTTTTTTGTTTTAGTTGTTTTTCCACATCGTGCTGAACCTCATTGGGCAAATCGCGAATATCCATTGGTTCTTGAGGTGCTTTTGGTTGAGTATCTTCAAGACCACTATTAAGTGCTTCTATTTTTCGATTTTTCCACTTTTTAGTTACAAGATACATGGCGGCAGCTGTGGCTGTTACATTAAAGGCGTGGCTAGCTAAACTTACTGCTGCTGGTACAGCAAAAACCCAGACTATGGGATTGCTTTGTGGTACGTAACTGAATATTAAAAGAATGGTAAGTAGTAAAGATTTGACATGGCGATTCATGCTGCTCCTTGAGACTAGTTAAGATTAAGCACTGCTTACTGTGCTGCTTTCTTCATAACTAGTTCCTGATTAATCTATGCTACTGCTCTTATCAGAAAAAATCAAATAATAGATATTACATATCGAGGCATAAAAATCTAAAGGCCAGCCCCTTACCCTGCTCATCTCACTCATAACCTTGACAATGAGGCTTCTTTTTTTCTATGCTGAAGCAAAATAGATCATCTATAAAAAAGGAACGAGTAATGAAGGGTCAGGGGTTTACGCTTATTGAGCTTATGATTGTGGTAGCAATTATAGCATTTCTAGCCATGATCACCGTGCCAAGTTACACGCGCTTTTTGGCAAAAGCAAAACGTGCAGAAGCTTATATGAATCTTAATGCTATCTATGCTGCACAAAAAGCATATTGGATGGAGCATGGCACTTATTCAGACGTTCTTTCTGGCGAGGGCGGCATAGGGTGGAAGCCAGAGGGCTATCGTGGTGGTGGTAGTGGTGAGCGTTTTTATTATACCTACGGTACCTCAAATGGGGCAGAAGGTTCCCATTATTTTACGGGCAAGTTACAAGCGCCAAGCAGCTATTTGCAAGGGCACGCGGGCAAAGATAGCTTTTTGATCGTTGCTGCTGCAGACATAGATGGCGATGGTGCGTACGATATCATGACGGTGGATCATTTTAATACCATTACTATTGTCAGTGATGATTTAGGATAAGTATACAAGGGATAGAGGGATGCAAATTTTGGGGAAGATGTTCGCGCTGTTTATGATGAGCATCTTACTGTATGGCGCAGAACAAAAAATAGAAGTCGCCCATCAGCGTTTAGAGCAAGCAGAGTTGCCGGTAATCAATCAACTGGCAGACAAAAATAATGCTGCAGTTGAAAAGGGAATTCTTAGATTTGAGATAGATCATCAAGATCTTGCCGTTGCCATGCGTAAAGAGCGTGATAAGTTGCTGCGTGAACAACAGAATAAGGTGTACATAGCCAATCAACTGCATACAAAATATGATGCACAGCTTCTTGCTTTGGGAATGCAACAAGAGTTGATCGATGAACTGATTAATGGTTATGCCCAACGCGCACAGATGTGGGATCGCCAGCTTGCTGCTGTGGCAGGGGATGTAAAAAAAAGAGCTCTTGCGCCTTTGATTGGCACTACGCTTTTCAAGCCTATCCTAGTGCACACTATACAAGGCAACTTTCAGCCAGTATGTATCAATACAGCTGGTACGGTGTTAGCAGTGCTCGACACCAGCAGAAAAATGCATCTGTTTTGTAAGAATGATGGGGCCTGGGACGAAAAACTATCATCAGATAAATCAGCAGAATCAGTATGCATGAGCCAAGATGGATCAATAGTAGCAATCAGCTGTGCCAATGTTCTAGAGATTTACCTGCAAAGTAGTGGCCGTTGGGATAAAACAGCTACAAGCATATCAGGGAAAATACGTTCATTGGCCATGAGCAAAGATGGCTCTTTAATCGCCGTTTGCTGTACCGGCAAGATTGAACTGTATGCAAAAAAGAGTAGCAACTGGATTAAAACAAAAACTATCACTGGCTCTGGTGAATCAGTGGCAATAAATGGCGATGGAACAGATATGGCGATTGGATTTCTTGATAAAGTAGTTCTTTACAGCAAAGACTCTCATTGGTCTGCTAACGCCGAAATTGAAGGAATTTCATCATCAATTGCACTTGCTGATGATGGTACATTATGCCGTATCAATTTTTTTAATAAACGATCAGCACTCTATATAAAATCAGGAAAACATGGGCGCCGCTTCTTAATATTTTCGATAAAAATTCAATAGCCATGAGTATGAATGGATCTGTAGTAGCGGTTAAACTAAAGGACAAGGTAACATTGTATGTACGCAATGGTACTAGCTGGACTAAATCAGATAGTGCCAGTACGCCTCGAGAAATACAGATCAATAGTGATGGCTCTCTAGCAGCATTTCTTTTTAGCGATAAAACAGAACTCTATGTACGAACAAAGAATAATGTATGGATTCCATCAACAATCCCTGGGTATGCACATACTCTGCATATAAGTGATAATGGAGAGATTGTTACTATGGCATTGAATGGAAATGTGGTTCTCTCTGCACGAGTTGGCGATATGATAACGCCTACTTTTACAGAGCCTGCAGTTTCTTCACTAATCAGTGGTGATGGTTTACTCGTGGTAATGAAGTTAGAGCATTCGCTCGAGCTATACGCTACCCCCGGAGCGCTTGGCGATATAGCGCTAAAAAATATAACCACAGAGCAATTAGATTTTATCTACGCGCTTAATGTCGCATATAAGCAGCATGCGCCATTGCCAGTTATTCTGGATACGCAGGCGCAAGAGCAGTTTGATCTTCTTTTTAAAGATGCTCCTGCAATGCAACAATTTTTGCGAAAAAACTATAAGATTATGTCATTAAATGCCCATGTGGAAAAACTCTACAAAACTGTTGAGCCTGCATTAACGGCGGCTGAAAAAAAAGAATACGCAGCATATACTCGTGCGGAAGATAAACGTGCATGGCTTCAAAAAAAATTAGCTGAACGCAAAGAGGCATCATCAATGTGGTCTACGCCAGAAAAAATTAAAAAGGCAAAAATAAAAGCAGAAAAGAAAGGTATCCCTTTTGCACAATGGATAGCGCAGGAAAAGAATAAAAAATAAAACTACTGATACAGTAGCAATTGCATGAATGTCTGCTGAAAGAACACGTATATGATGGCTCCAAATGCTAAAAAAGGACCAAAGGGTATCTTTACAGAACTCGATTGCTTAGTCATTACTAGATAGCTCAGGCCAATGAGTGAACCGGTCAGGGATCCAACCAGCATGCTGATCCAGCAGCCAGTAGCGCCAATAAAAGATCCAATAAACGCCAGAAGTTCCACATCCCCTTGCCCCATGCCATCTTTGCCCTTGATCCAGGTAAAGCCATGGGATATCAAATATAAAAATCCATAACCGGCTAAAGTCCCGATTAGACTTTCTTCTAAGGTGATGGGTAGATAACCCAACCAGCTTAGAAGCCATCCCACAGGAGCCAATACCAGCGTTACAAAGCGGGAAATAAGCATAGTTTCTAGGTCAGACCGGATAGTAACAATCAAGGCAGAAAAGAATACAGCATAGGCAAAAAAATAGCCTTTTGGTAGATGCATATACAGCAAGGTCATCAGGCATGCGGTCAACAGTTCTATAAAGGGATAGAGTAACGAGATAGGAGCACTGCAAGAGCGGCAGCGGCCGCCAAGTGCAAGCCATGAAAGCACAGGGATATTATCGTACCAATAAATAAGATGCAGGCAGTGAGGGCACGTTGAGCGTGGCCAGGCAATATTTTGATTGCGGACAAGTCTAAAGCCCAGAACGTTTAAGAAAGATCCCAGCAGAGAAAAAAGGGTAGTAGAATCATATTATATAGATTCTTCTTCTTTTATTTTTTCTAATAAATCTTCAATGCGCTTTTGTTTTTCAAATTGAGCATCAAACTTAAAGGTGAGCTGCGGCGTATAGCGTCCTGGTATAATGGTAGACAATGCTTTACGCAGTGATGGCTTATAGAGTACAAGGAGTGGCTGAATCTTGTGAAATCCATCTTCCCCATCGGGCGTATAAAAAAAGACTGAGCAGGTGCCCTTATCGGGCGATAACTGTACGCGATTGATAAAAACGTTCATTAAGCGGGGATCATCCATAGATATTTGCAACAAGAGCTTGGAAAGCTCTTTGAGCAAAAGGGATTCTTTTTGTGCGCGCTTAATATGAGGGGATTGCTTGCCAACCATCAGTGCGTAATAACTAGATTAATTTTTGAGATGCTAATCTGATAAGATTTTGCTTAATTGCACGAACCAGACGCTTGCGACGCTTTTGTGTTGGAGATTCAAAGTAGACGGTACGTTTCATATCGCGTACGATGCCTTCACGTTCAATTTTTTTCTTTAATTGACGGAGTGCTTTTTCAACGTTGGTATTAACATGAACTTCGATGTTTGATTTTCTTTTATTAGACATATAAATTAAGCCACTTTCTTATAGGGAAAAACCTATTGTTTTTAAGATTTTCTATATGTGTATAGTAAGCAATTTTAGCTATCCTGTCTAGTTCTTTGTCCTAGTAACCTCCTAATAGCAAGCATTGAAGGAGAAGAGTACCGTAGTACTCTTATAAGCATCCCGCTGCGAAAGAGGAGCCTGCCATAAAAAGCCAAGGGAAATATAGGGC
>CAWEPS010000020.1:0-20306 GCA_963811005.1 uncultured bacterium | reverse complement strand
GACGGTGATACGTGGGTGCGGTCTAGTTCGTATCCGGGCACGTACACTCTTCAGCAGGCGAAAGAGATTCACGAGTACGTTCGCCGGGATACCTTCCTGAAGTACCGCGTGGTCCCGGTGCAAGTGAAGCGTTACATCATCATCATCGAAGGGCCGCGCACCCACGGCTGGTGCCGCAGCGGACTCTTCCGCGGCGAGTACACGCTGGAGCAGGCGCAGTCTATCGTGGCCGACAATGAGTACGGCATCACTTCGTACCGGTACACTGAAGTCGTTCCGGACCGCGTGCCCGTGGTGCCCGTGGTGCACGCAGTCCCGCAGGAGCAGGAGCCGGTGCCCGTCAAGCCGTACAAGCCGTTCAAGCCGTACCGCCGTCACGCGGCTGTCACGCCGCTGGAGTTGCGCGGCGCCATCACGATGCTGGAGTCAGCACGCAAGCACGTAAGCTATGCAACCATGAATACCCGAGCCGCGCTCAACACCATGTTCGACGCATACTCGACGCTGACCACTGCGCGAATGCAGTGTGTCCGAGAACTGGAAGCACTGGAGCAAGAGTGATGGTCGCGTATAAATTGTTTACGCGCCGAAAAGATGGAACACTCGGCCCGCTGTTTATTAACCGCAGGCAGCGTGTCCCGATAGGGCGCTGGGTCGAAGCAGAGCCACACCGTACGCGTGGCTTTGCCTTTCGCCCCGGCTGGCACGCGTGCGTGAGACCGTTCGCACCGCACCTGTCCAAGCGTGGCCGCGTCTGGTGTAAGGTCACCCTGTCCGGTGTTCAACAATACTCCCGGCCCGCGGCACAGGGCGGCACGTGGTACACCGCGCAATTTCTGAAAGTCGAAAGGATTCTGCCATGATTACGCAACTGACAACTGAGGAGCAGAGTTTTGCATGGCATCTTGCATATCAGCCCAACTGTGATGCACGCCTGTTCTATTGGCCATGGTTTAAAGCTCCTTTTTTTAAAATTGCATGGCTTACGTATAAACCTGTTTCTACATATAGCACTTTTATGTATATGGATACAACTACTTGGTCATGGATAGCCTAAACTATCACACAAATTAGGCATGGAGTATGCGTCCATGCCTAATGACTACGTTATAGTGGACAATTTTATATTTTAAAAATACTCAACTGATTATCCTCTCCCCGAGGCACCACCACAGCTGCATTCGTAAGGTTTACAATAGCAATAGTTGCGCCCGCAGGGATTTGAACTAATCCAACAAATACCGCATTACTAATCTCTGTCGTTGAACTGATTGTTTGTGTTCCTGGGATTATATAACCATTCATTTTTACGCCAAAGCTGGGTGGATTTTTTTCTTGACCTTTTCCTTGCGTTGATGCGCGCACAATATAGGAAATATTATAAATACCACCTTTATCTACCGTAAACGTTGACCATGTTTTATCAGGATGTATACCTACCGATTCCATCATTCGCTGATTAAATGACAGTGGAGCTTGTGGCTTATAGGTAACATTGTTTTTATCACTGAAAAATGATCCGTATGGTTTGTAGGCATCTGCCGTTATTGATGTGCTGGAAGCCTCTGCGCCAATAGCGCTCTTAGATCCAGTCACTCCTATCGTGCCCGTAGTGGTTCCTTGCTGGTCGGTTGCGCCAGATGCTGCTTGCGCAGCTGATAGATGCGGTAGTGTGCATAATCCTATGGCTGCTCTATGTATATGCTTAGAATTTATATTCATCAGTAACCCCTTAACACGAATAAACCTATTTTTAACACCATAACTGTACGCAATCATATTCTATGGAGTCAATATTATGCTATGTACTTGCTTATCGCGCCAGATGGCTGCACGGATAACCCCATGCTAGAGCGCAATCCTTTAACCGTATCGGTCATAGCATAATGATAATCTTGCGCAAGTTTTGGCTCTTCTTGTAATACTTTTTCAAGAGGCAATGCTACAAAAACATTTTCTGATGCGCGTGAAAGATTATCCGCTGCTTTGATGGTCAAAAATTTGCTATGGGAACCACTGGCAAGGGCCGCACGCAAGTCGCCAAGGGTATGCACCACTTTGCCATTCACCTCTTTGAGTGTTGACCCTACCATAATAGTACGTGATCTAAACAGTTGTGAATTAGGGAATATATGAGTAACTACCAATACCGGGTCTGACTGATTCTTCAACTCAGCATATTTGGCAAGCCCAGAAACATTCTCCGCCATCAACTGAATGTGATTGATCGTCAATTCCATGACAATCATACCGCCAACCACCTCATAATCTAATGGCTCATAACCGGGATATATTTTACGAATGGCAGGTAGCTCGGCTTGATTAAATTTGGCGTGCACCTGCTTGCGGACTCCATTACGATACAATACCAAATTGATATCATCACCAATTGAAAGCCGTGCTACATAATCAACTACCGATATTTTGTCTTCACTCCATGGCACAACCATTTCACCAAATGCATCTATGGCATAACCATT
Organism: uncultured bacterium; assembly: GCA_963811005.1. GTDB lineage: Bacteria > Babelota > Babeliae > Babelales > Vermiphilaceae > CAWEPS01. The sequence continues at coordinate 17,826 of CAWEPS010000020.1, read as the reverse complement.
GATTTCATACAGCATGTCCCCACGTTGCACACCAGCTTTTGCAAGAGTACTATTTTTTATCAACTCAATCACATAGCAACCACCCGGCTGAGGATTACCCAAAAATTCTGTCAGACTTTCGGTGGCATTATTATACAAAACGCCCAAAAATGGTTTGCGTAATACTTTGACTTTATACAGATCAGAGAGTACGTGCTTGAGATCATTAATGGGTATCATATAGCCAACATTTTGCGCATCCAAGATACCTGCACTATTAATACCAATCACCTCACCTTTAACATTAAGGAGCGGCCCCCCAGAATTGCCCGGATTAATAGCCGCACTTAATTGAATAAGATTATGCTCTCGGCCACTAATAACACCTGTGGTACTTTTAAGTGACTGTTGCCCTAATGGATATCCTAATGCCATGACCTCATCTGCACGGCGTATGGTATCTGAATCTCCTAATCGCAGATACGGTACCGAGCCTAGCTGACTAGAATAAGAGCCAGCCCCTCTGGCTTGACGCGCAATAATGCCAAATCACGCTCTGGACTCATGCCGATCATCTCTACATCTATGATCTGCTTGCCAAGCGACGGAATCTGGATCCAAATTGCTTTAGCTTGATTGACTACATGTGCATTGGTAATAAGATCGCCATCGTCATTAATAAAAAACGCGCTACCCGTTACTGAATGCTGTGTGGGTGTTTTAAAGGGTACTAAAAGGTCAATTTTTGCAATCTGTGAAAATACTTGCACGACCGTATCTTTTACCCGTTCTTGAATCAGGGCGCCACACTTCGCTTTTGGTGATAATTTTTTCTATAGTCTCTGGTGATAATTCTTTTTTCTCTTCTTTTTCTAGGGCAGGAGAGGCAACAGCAACCCCAAGTGTGGCTTGCAAATCATGCAACATACGTTGCTGTTGGACCAATGTGTAGGCTATGCCACCTATGATGAGTAGTGCGATGCCAAGAATGGTAGTTACCGTAACAGCATAGCGCGTGATATTGATATTCATACATACCTCTTTTCTTTTTTACAGGACTTCTTGATACTTCTTTGCTACCTAATGAGCGCTAGTCTATCCCAATTAAAAATTAATGCCAGGCCATGGGCATGCGATGCAATTTGCCAAAAATCTCCTCATCAAGTATCTTAAAAAGCACACCACATCATAGACTAGAACAATGATTGCATTACTTAATCATTAAGGAGCCTTTTTACATGAGTACCAGCGCCGTAACATTAGACAAACTTGTTGCCCTGTGCAAACGTCGAGGATTTGTTTATCAATCAGCCGAAATTTATGGCGGGTTAAATGGCGTGTATGATTTTGGACCACTGGGCACCCTGCTGAATAATAATATTCGTACTGCCTGGATGCAATCAATGAACCAAGCTCCTGGTGATGTTGTATTCATCGATGGCTCTATTTTAGGGCCCCATGCGGTCTGGCAAGCATCTGGCCATGTAGATAATTTTAATGATCCCATGGTTGACTGCCTTAACTGCAAGCATCGCTACCGCTCCAATGATGGGAGTGTAGATCTTAATAAAGCATGCCCACATTGTGGCAAAAAGGCATGGAATGAGCCGCGTCAATTCAATCTTATGTTTTCAACCCAACTTGGCGCTAGCGCTGATCGAGCATCAACAGTCTACCTACGGCCCGAAACAGCTCAGACAGTTTTTATCAACGTCAAAAATGTCCTCTCAACCTCACGGCTTAAGATTCCGTGTGGTATCGGACAAATTGGTAAAGCTTTCCGTAATGAGATTACGCCCCGCCAATTTTTATTCCGTGTACGCGAATTTGAACAGATGGAGCTTGAATGGCTCTGCAAAGAGCAAGACTCTATGCGTTTTTTTGATGTATGGTGCCAACTGCGCAAAGAGTTCTATGCCAACATCGGCATAACGCAGAGTAAAATTCGTCTGCGTGAACATGAACAAGGTGAGCTGGCTCATTATTCTATTAAATGTAATGATGTTGAATACGAATTCCCCTTTGGCTGGAAGGAGCTTGAGGGCATTGCCCATCGTGGCACCTTTGATTTGACGCAACACAGCAATCATTCAGGTAAGGACTTGGCAGTGTTTGATGAAGAGACAAAAACCTCGTATATCCCTACCATTGTAGAATGCTCCGTAGGTGTTGGCAGACTCTTTTTAGCTCTCCTATTTGACGCCTATAGTGAAGATATCGTAGAAGATGAGCTGCGTGTGGTATTAAAGTTAGCACCTGCTATTGCCCCTATTAAGGCAGCATTTTTCCCCTTGAGCAAACAGCTTGCAGAACCTACGCACAAGCTTTATCTTGACCTTAAACGTAAAGGTTATTCTGTTCAATACGATGAATCAGGATCCATTGGAAAACGATATCGCCGCCAAGATGAGATCGGTACCCCACTATGCTTTACGTATGACTTTGACAGTGCACAGGATAATACAGTAACAGTACGCAACCGTGATACAACACAGCAAGAACGTATACGTATTGAATCGGTAGAAGACTATCTACGCACATACCTTAATTCTCCCGTAGCTGCCAAATAATTTTTATGATGCTGAGCAAAATATTGACCAGTTTTAGTGCATCTGTATACGATATGGTACCCCTAACTCTGATAGCTATGGATAATAACTATACTCGATCAAAAAGCAGGATCATATAATGGGCATTAAAACCTTGGCACATTTTTCTCCCGGGCGCGTTATCTTCTTTTCACTATTCATCACCATTATCATAGGCACACTTGCACTTGCGCTGCCATATGCGCATGTAACGCCAATAGGATGGCTCGATCTTCTTTTACCGCAACCTCAGCAACCTGCGTAACAGGGATATTTACGGTGCCCATAGAACAGTTCACTGGCTTTGGTCACGGTATTATTTTATTGCTTACACAAATTGGTGGCTTGGGCCTGATTACGCTTACCATTTTTGTTATGTCTCTTTTTGTAAATATTGGCCTGGCAACACAAATAAAGGCATTAAAGCTCCTTGATCTTGAATCCTGGAAGAATATCAAGCAATTTATTATTTTTATTATTCTTTTAACCGTTACCGTTGAACTAATTGGAGCCATCTGTCTGTTTCCTGTCATCTATGCTGAATATCCCTTGCCTCAGGCATGTTTTTTATCACTCTTTCATGCAGTCAACTCATTCTGCAATGCTGGTATCACACTATTCCATGGCGGCAGTATGCTTGCCTATGCTACTAACTACAGCATGCTGCTCATTACTATTGTTCTTATGTTTATTGGCAGCTTTGGCTTTATAACATGGCATGAAATAGGACAGTACCTTTTTGCGCGATTACACAAAAAGCGTTATCCCGTTTCTTTAAATATTAAAATTATTATGTATAGCACCGCACTCTTACTGCTAGTTTCTACGCTTATACTCTTTATACTTGAACGTAATCATGCATTTGCTGCTATGAGTCTGCCGTTGGCATCGGTTAATGCATTGTTCCACGCAGTTGCTGCGCGCAGCACCGGCGTCTTTACCGTTGCTATTGGTTCATTCCATATAGCGTCACTCTTTTTTATTTTAATAGCAGCATTCATTGGTGCAGCCCCTGCCTCTACTGGCAGTGGTGTAAAAATAACCACGTTTGCAGTGTTTATTTCAACAGTTAAGGCAGCAATTTTGGGTAGAACATCGGTGGAAATTCGCGGTAGAACAATTGGTAATGATCAGGTATATAAAGCCATTGCGATTGTTTCTTTGAGTATCTTTTGGGTAACGGCAACCACATTTTGCCTCTTGGTTATCGAATCTGGATTTAGTTTTTTTGAGCTGTTTTTTGAAACGTTATCAGCTTTTGCTAACTTGGGCATTTCTACTGGTATATCAAGTGCATTATCCGGGTTGGGAAAATCGTTGATTCTTGCAAGCATGATCATTGGCCGTATTGGATCGCTCACGCTTGTTTTAGCATTACGAGAACTACGAGCTCGATCAGAAGCAACAGGTTTTTCATACCCAGAAGAACGAGTAGTATTAAGTTAACACTGCAATGGCATTAAGGGAGTCTCTTTCGATGAAATTTTGCATTATTGGATTGGGTAGATTTGGATATCATGTTGCCACTGGCCTTGCTGAAAATGGCATGGAAGTCTTGGCTATCGATAGCAATGAATCTATTATTGCATCCATCCGCGACCTAGTCACGCAAGCAATCTGTATGCGCGTTACTGATGAAGCATCATTGCGCAGCGTTGGTGTTGATGATATGGATACCGTGATTGTCGCCATGGGTGAAAATTTTGCACAATCAATTTTGGTAACCGCGCTCCTTAAAAAGCGTCTTGGCATCAAACGAGTTATTGCCCGTGCTATTAATGATATTCATAAAGAGATACTCTATCTGACCGGTGCCGATCAAGTAATATTGCCAGAACGAGAAATTGGCATCCGGCTTGCTGATAATCTCAGCACACCATTTACCGAACTGTTTCGTATGAGTAAGGATTTTTCAATCAGTTTGCTCAATGCACCACAATCATTTGTAGGCAATTCGGTCAAAAAACTTAATGTTTATACTACGTATCATGTCTACTGCATTGGCATAAAACAGGGTGAAGAAATCACTGCTATGGTGCCCAGCTATGTGATCCAAAAAGATGATAAGTTAATTTTTGCCGGCGCCAATAAAGATCTAGAAAAAGTGGCAAAATTATAAGCAATATCTTGACTTCGCACACACATGTATGGGCAAACTCCTGAGAGATATCATTAATAACCTCACAAAGGAGAATATATGAATAAAGTAGCTTGTATGACAACGATAGGCGCATTAATAGTATCGGCATCATGCTTTGGTAGAGTATTTATTGTAAAAAATGAACTTAAGGTTCCTATTTATTGCGATTTAGATGCTCGTGTAAACTCACCTGGATGCAATTTTAATTTTGATACGAACTTTCCAGGCCAACCAAAAGAATCTATCCCTGCCGGTGCAGAAGTGGTAAATGGTACTGGGCGAGGATGCCATTCAGCGTGCTATTATAATGTTAAAATTAGAATGGTTCATAGCCCTTATCATTTTCATATTGATTTAGATGATGATCTCAACTGCAATGACCTGGGATTTCGTGTATATGAGCAGGGAGATTATATTGTAGTTGCCATACAGAAGCTGTATAACCCAGAGCAAAAAAGTATTGATCTTGAGGGCGAATTTAAGGTATATAAAACATTAAAGTCTGATTTTTACAGGAAAAATGCCACTGCTGAAAAGAAAAATCCTGCCACGGTTTCAAAGATTGTTAATAATAGTGGTGCAAAGATTATAATGAATAGCTCGTCCCAAAAAAATGGTTATGGCAAGGACAAGTTTGATCTCATAATTCCTGCAAACAGGCAAGGTACCGTATCTGAATTGTCAGGTAAAACAATGGATAGCATTACCGTGCCTGATGAAACGGTTGGCGCTGGCGCAATTGAATTTTTCATCAAGCGCAATAACAAAGATAATCGAATACGAGATTTATAGCATGTCTGGTGGCTATGTACATCTGCGAGGACCCGATGCTCGTGGAGAGTGGTCTGATACTGTCTATGATCCAGGCCTGAACTATGAGCTGGTAATTGATAAGCCCGGCCTTCCTCGTTTAAAGCCACATTAAGAGAAGAGGCGATTATCAGAATCTGATAATCGCCCACATAACCTACGCTGTATTCTTCTTAGGAGCTAAATAGCCTCAACCCTAATGACGGTTATTGGCTGACGGTGTCCTCTCTTGACACGAACTTTTTTACGGCGTTTAAAGCGGAAGGCTATAACTTTAGGGCCTTGCATTTGTTTGACGATAGAAGCTTTAACAACCCCTTTAATAAATGGGGTGCCGATTTCAAACTTGCCTTCACCCTTTTTGCGGAATAATACTTGATCGAATTCAAGGGCCATGCCAGGTTCACCATCAATTTTTTCTATTGCTATGGTTTTACCTTCTACCGCTTGATACTGTTTGCCGCCGGTTTGGATAATAGCGTATTTTTCGTAGGTTTCATACGCCTGCGTCTTTTCTGAACCTTTTTCTTTCATCTGTCTATCCTATATACCGCATAGTATTATGTCGTTTTTTAGATGCCATTAATGCCCTAAAAATATCTTTATAATCAGATTTTCATTGTATCATAGAAGACCATCATGGTCTAGCTGCTAAACCATGTACCATAGCATCTATGCCTCTACCATGAGCTAGGCCGATAGAAAAACCCCCAAGAAAGCCTACCCCTGGCCACCCTGCTCTTTCAAGCGCCAAAGCAGATCAAATGCCTGCTTTGGTGATAGATTATTATAATCAAGCTGCTGCAATAAACCAAGCTGCTGCTCCTGCTTGTTTACCCGCTCTTCAAGCTGTTGAGCATAGAGCGCCAACCGCTGGTACTCATCCTGCGCAAGGCGTGCAGGAATACCGGCTGCCTTGTTGGAACCACCTTCAAGTGCGGTAACAAGCTGCTGAGCTCGGGCAATAATGGGCTTGGGCAGTGCCGCTAGTTTGGCCACTTCAATCCCAAAACTGCCATTGGCCACCCCAGGCACCATGGTATATAAGAATATAATGCCGGCCTCTGTTTTGCTATTTGCCGCATAGTAGTTAACAATGCCGGGAAATTGTTGTGCTAACAAGGTCAGCTCATGATAATGGGTAGCAAATAAACATCGTGCTCCTACGGTGGTATAAAGGTATTCTACCACGGCTTGAGCTAATGCAAGCCCATCAAATGTGCTGGTGCCCCTGCCAACCTCATCGAGTATAACCAGGCTTTGCTTGGTAGCTTGCGTGCAAATTGAGGCAGTCTCCTCCATCTCCACCATAAAGGTACTTTTACCTCCCACAAGATTATCCCCTGCCCCAATCCGGGTGAAAATGCGGTCAAGAATAGGCAGCTGCGCACTATGGGCCGGTATATAAGATCCACATTGTGCCATGATAGATAGCAAAGCTACTTGGCGCAAGTAGGTGGATTTACCCCCCATATTAGGCCCGGTTATAATCCAGAGCGATTGTTCATCAGTTAATAATGTATCATTGGGTATGAACCCCGATGATACTGTGCGCTCTACCACCGGATGGCGGCCTTTGGTAATACGCAGGTCACGGCTTGCATGCATCATGGGCCGTACATAGCCATAATCATAGGCTATAGTAGCAAAGCCAATCAAGGCATCTAGATGAGCTAAGGCGTGAGCACATTTACGCAATGGTACTATCTGGCACTGCACAGCCTGCTTGACCGATTCAAAGACTGCTTGCTCTACCGCAACAATATCGGTACGCGCTTGTGCGATTTCATGCTCTAATTGTTGCAACTGTGCGGTAGTAAACCGCTCCCGACCAACCAATGTTTGACGCCGAATATAGTGAGCAGGCACCGCATCATAATGGGTTTTGGTTATCTCAATAGAATAGCCGTGCACACTATTATAACGAATCTTTAATGATCCAATCCCGGTAGCCTGCTGCTCATATGCCTCAAGCTCCATGATTTTTTGATTACCCGATTCAACTAGATCACGTATCGCATCAAGCTTTGCATCAAAACCTTTTTTGATGATCCACTCTTTGCCTGCATCGTCATTGAGCGCTGCCACAAGAAGCGTATGCAATGCTGAAAAATCTGACCATTGATTAACAATAGTAGCAAGTAAGCTTACGTGCATATAGGGTTTAAGAAGCTGTGCTATAGTGGGAGCAACTGCGACGATCTTGGTCAGCATGAGATAATCATTGACGGTAGCACGCCGCAATGCAATACGCCCAATAATACGCTCTGCATCACCCACAAGCGTTAATAACTCTTTAAGCTGCTGAATAAGGGCTACATTCTCAACAAAAATCTGCACGCTATCGTGCCGCTGCACTATAGCCTCTTGCTTGATCAAAGGACGGAGTAACCATTTCTTGATCATGCGAGAACCCATGGGCGTCATGGCGCCATCCATAACATTGAGCAACGTTCCTGTTCTACCCGCATCGTGGTTATTTTTGACCAGTTCTAAATTACGCTGTGTTGCGCCATCAAGCATCAAAAAATCATCTGGTTGATACCACTGCAGCTGATTGAATTGTGCTAATGATGCTTCCTGCGTTACACGCAAATAAGCATGCATTGTATAGAGCGCTCTGCGTACCGGCTCGCATGTATCAAGCGCTGTTTTGCTTTCTTGTTTAAAGCTGCTTAACCAACCATCGGCATCTGCCAGAGTATCTTCATTATAATCCACACATGACGTGAAATACCCTAACTGCTTGAAATATGTCTGAAACGCCTTGCCCAGAGCAGTAGAGGGCACCAATATCTCATCAGGAAAAAATCGAATCAATTCAGATTCCACGGTCTTTTCGCCCTTTGGCGACACCACCGTAGCAAAAAGCTGCGCAGTCAGCAGCTCGCCAAACAATAAGCCCCACGCATTGGGCAACGGGAAAAATGAAAAAAGATAGGATGCTTTTTTGGCATCGAGCAATGCTCCATCGGTCAAAGTTCCTGGCGTAAACACGCGGGTAACACCACGCTCTACCATCTTGCCGGGCCGCGCCTCGTGCAGCTGATCACACAGAGCGACCTTAAATCCACCCTTAATAAGTTTGGTTAAATAATGATCCAGCGCATGCACGGGTACACCGCACAATGGAATAGGCTCTCCATTATTTTTGCCCCGCTTGGTTAACGCGATTCCCAAAAATGAAGCCGCTTTTTGCGCATCTTGAAAAAACAGTTCATAAAAATCACCCACCTGAAACAAAAGCAACGTATCAGGAAACTGTTGCTTAATCTCGAAATATTGTTTCATAAGTGGTGTGGCTGATTCGTGTATCATAAATTATTTCCATACTGGGGATGATCATTTGTAAATCCCAAGTATAGACAAAAAAATAGAGCGCGAGAACTACTAGCTGCGCGCTCCACCATATACTATCTGCTCTTTACACTGCTGATACACTTCGATCGTCCACCGCTCTACTAGTCTGCATATATATCAGATGTCAAGACATCGCGGAGTTTTGCAAGCTCGGCATTAACTTTTTCCAGCTCTTTTTTTGTTGCTGCATGTGCAGTGCGCTCTTTTTCCAACTCCGCTTTTAGTTGTGCAACTTCATCCGATGCCCCAGCAGATTTGCGCTCCCCTTCAGCTGAGCTGCGCAAGCTCGCTATTTTTTCAAACTCTTGTTTGGTTAAAATACCAGCGCCTAGTTTGAATGTTTTCACTACCCGATCGCTGTCTTCCATAACTACTACAGGGCCCTCTTGGACCTCCATAACAAGATATCTACCATTCAACAATTTTGGATCAACAGATCGAACATCAATATAATAGGGCACTTTATTATCAATAATCTTTATAAATGTCAGGGGTAAATGTTTACGAATAAAATCTTGCGCAGCACGAGATATCCCTCTACCGCCATAGTTGACTATCTGTGGCATTGAGTATCAAATCAAAGGGCTTTTGTGCGTCGTAGAGCAGGTTTTCACCTTCAATGCGCAAGTTCGATAGTATAAGCTTGATTAAGTGTCTCTTTTCCTCAACTTCTGAACTCAAGAATAGTTCATATGCTCTATTTGTCAGATCTAATACATATTTTGCGGTGATATAGTAGTTATTTTCAGCATCTTTTAAACGAGCAAAATGAACGTCTATTTCAGCATTCTGTTCTTGGAATGTCTTGTGATACTTGTCATATTCGCTCTCAGTAATTCTTCCTCGTAATTTATCGAGGTACAAATTATCCATCATTTTAGTAAGACTCTTCTGCTCTGCCGTCAGCTTATCAAACTCTTTATCATGGAATGACATCTTCTCTTGGTGAACTGCATTTAAGGTCTCGATGGTTTGCTGTAAGAACTCTTGGGGCATCTTTAAATTCTTAAATACTGCCGCCAACTTTATTGTTATTGTATCTTCTCGGAACCATTTAGCCCCATGCTTGCCATTGTATTGGGTGCAATGGTAATAAACATGCCCTTTGTGCTTTTCTGGCGTTATGGCCAACCCACAATCACCACAACGTATAAGGCCGCGATATATATAGGGTTCACCAACAAATTTGTAGGGCTTTTTATTGTATGAATCTTTCACGTTCTTTGCCTGCTCGAATAGTGTTTGAGTAATGAGGGGCTGATAGCGATGGGGGTACAATTTACCCTTTATCTTCATTGTTCCATAATAAAAATGATTTTGCAGGATCTTTGCAAGAGATCCTTTTTGTATGACAAGACCAAATTCATTCTTTAATTTAGCGCGTAGCAAATCCATGGAATAAGCACCGGCCGCATATAATTCAAAGATTTTTTTAATAATATGAGCAGCGTGTTCATCGACAATGATATCAGGTTTGCCATCAGGTAAGGTAATGTTGCGATATCCCCATGGCGCCTTGGAAAGCCATTCTCCTTTGCGAATCTTTTGTTCTTGAGCGCGCTTTATGTTATCGCTAATGGCATCAGAATAATATTTTGCTAATCCAAGGCTTATACTAAATTGGAACTTTTCAACTGCTGAAATACGACTTGTTATTATCTGGCCATCAGAAACAAAATGTAGTTCTATAATATCATTCAATGCCCGCTCATAGAGAAGTGAAATGCGCTTATCAAACACATTGCGCGAAAGCCTATCAACTTTGTCGCAACAAACAGCAACCTTTTCTTTTTGCTCAAGGATAAGATCTATGATCCGATCAAATTCTGAACGATCATTGGTATAGGCGCTTTCATCAAAGCTGCAAATCTGGAAAATAGTAAATCCTTTATTTTGACAATACTTTTCAAGACGTACGACTTGGGCTGGCAGTGAATTACCCGCCTCACGTTGCTCTTCAGTGCTGACTCGGGCAATAAGGATTGCTTTCATGGTTTTGCTCTTTCTTTGAGGTATTAAATAAATCGAGCATAGTGTATCAAAAACCGGTAGGATGTCTTGCTCAATCACTTTTGTTTTTCTTAATATATCTTGCTATAGTTATACTAAATATGGCATAATATCAAGAAGGAAATGAATTGAAAGCATTAATTTGGATAGGTTCAAGCAAAAAAGATCTATTAAAACTACCGGAAGAGATAATAGATTTTATGGGTGGGGGCTTACAAATGGCCCAAATGGGGAAAAAGCACCCAAAAGCAAAAGTTCTAAAAGGTTTTGGTGACGGTAGTGTGTTAGAACTTATAGATGATGATGCCTCTGGTACATATCGTGCCGTATATACTATAAAAATGGATGATGTAATTTTTGTGTTGCATGTTTTTCAAAAAAAGTCAAAACATGGCATAGAAACGCCAAAGCAAGACATTGAACTCATAAAAAACAGATTAAAACAAGCCAAAGAACTCTATAAAGAGCGAATAAAATGATGAAGAAAAAAAATATTGAAACTATTGAATATGAAATAAGCTCTGGAAATATTTTTGCCGATTTAGGATATCCTGATGCAGAAGAACGATTAGCAAAAGTTCAACTTGCTATTAAGATTAACGATATCATTAAAAAAAGACGACTCACTCAAACAAAAGCTGCTAAGCTACTTGACATTGATCAACCAAAAATATCTGCATTAAGCACTGGTAGATTGGCCGGCTTTTCTTTAGAGCGTTTAATGCGTTTTCTCATGATCTTAGGTCAAGATGTAACCATCAAAGTGTCTAAAGCAAAAAAAACTAAGGCAAACATAAATGTAATTACACCAAAAAGTCGAACACGACCAATGATCAAAGAATAATGAAGTCACACCCAGTAGATCACTACATGCAAAAAAAAGAAAATGAAACTAACCTGAACCATTTTAAATAGCGTACTACAAGGAAATCGATGCCCCACAGCATTGAACAGCAAGATCTAATCAAAAAAACTGTGATAGATGCGACACGCGAATATTGTACTCCATTGATATCCCTAACTGATGATTTTAAAAATCCAGATATAGGTTCGGGAACGTATACTATTTTGGGCAGCAAAAAAGGAATCTTAACTAATGCTCATGTAGCAGAAATATTTCAACGTAAACGGTTAAATTATGTGCGAGTGCCGCGGCCTGACACATTACTAGAACTTTTAACATTTTCTGAGATTATTTCTTTGCCTGTGTTACCAGAACAACCTTCAGACATCGATATGTCTTTTATTGTTCTAACAGATGAGGCAACAGACATAATCTTGCAAATGGGTAAAAAATTTTGGAATTTAGATCAAGCAGCGTTAGAGCATTATGATCATTATGTAACAAATGTTATATGGCTTATACACGGCGCTGTAGCATATAAGAATAAGCTCATTGATGGAACAACAAGAAGAAAGGTTGTCGATTATCAATATGCAGGTCCTTATATAGTATCACCTGATATGGACCATATTAGACACGAGACATGCTATTACGGAACAAAAAGATTTTCTGTTGATAGCATCGTGTGTCCTATTAATACCAAAGAAAAGATGCCAAAATCTTTTAACGGTATGAGTGGTGCAGCATTGTGGAAGGTAACGCTTAACGGTGTAGATATGGTAGAAAAATTATTTCTTGTGGGAATAGCGACAAAACCAGAGCCCGCTACAAACGTTGAACGACTTATATGCCGTGGGCCTATTGCATTGTATCAAGGCTTTTATCCGTTTTGTTTAGGTATGCTCTATGCTGAAAAATTAGCAAATCCGACAATGGCACGCGGCATGGAGCTTCAGAATGTTGTAGATACGTGGTTAAAAAATAATGGCGACAACAAAATACAATGAGCTCAATTTTTTAAGTAAAATTTTTCCGTACCTTAATCCGTTCAATGTCACGCATCCTGAACGCCCTAAATTTGCTCAATTGTTCTCTAATGGGGGCAAATGGATAGCGCATATGAGGCAAGGCCACCGTATTTGCATCAGCCATGAGCCTATACCAACTTCGTGCTGAATATTTTGCAAACAATAATCGCAGTTCTCGTGGATCCATTGTATCCAATGCTAGCTTAAGTCCATATATTTGCAGGATCTGTTTTGGGCCCAGCATAGGATTACTAAACACCAAATCAACAAGTAGGGCTTTTGCATTGCTAGCCTTATAATCAAGCAGAGGTGGTCGCTTGCTTTCTAGTTCATCAAGATAATGGAGTAACACTTTCTTAGATATTGCAGGCTTGAAGAGCTTTTTGAACGTAAGCCTTCCTGCAATGCCAAGCTTGCTCAACAACTGTTTTATTTTTTGTCGTCTGTTCAAGCGCACTTCCATACGCAACAACTCAAACATTTTTCGCTTTTTTAATCTATCAAATAGATGCAGCTGTAGTTCATTATCTTTTTCTATAGCTCGCTTGCTACTGTTCTTGGCCTTTTCAAGCTCTTTAATTTTATCATAGAACACTACCTCATAGGAGTTGCAATGCCATTTGTAGCTGTGGCCATCATTGCGATAATCAGTTTGATTCACATCCAAAGATAGCTTAACGTTTGATTGTTTGATTTTATTAATGTAAATATACGGCGTTGAGCCGTCAGTTAATCGAATATTCTTGGCATAGTGAATAGCAGATACTGGTGCATTTGCGATGATATCTGCAGTCACTGCAACACCCATAGTTTGTAAACTTGCTACAAGCTTGGTAACCAATGTTTGAAAGTCATTATACTGTAGTTCCACAAAGCTGTTACCATGCAAAAGCTTTGGTAATGAAACCTCGATTCTGAGTACAATGGTACGCCCACCAGCGTGATTGATGCGATGTGCCAATAAAAGCCGGGGTTTGTAAATACCATTCAAGAGATCTTTTTTAGAGTGACTTTGCTTTGACTGTATACTTTCTGCATCTTTAATGTGCGTTGCCAAAGCCCAGGCAGCAGATGGTTTGAATTTATCAGGGTCAGTGATGGTGAACATGCTTTTATCAAGAAGTAGAACTACTGTATCTATCATATGGTGCCTCAAATTGTTGAATGAAGCTTCATGATAAAGAAGCCGCCAACAAAAGCAAGATTATTGCATAAGAATCCGCGATTATTAATATAGTAAAGGCTGCTTTTGTATATGGATTTTAGTTAAGGAATACAATGTCAATCATAACATTTACTCCTATTTCCCGTTCTCACTTTCCATTATTGAAGTTTTTCAGCAAATTGGTTAGTAGCTTCAATGAGCGCTGCGGTCATTATATCATTATATGAATGTGCTGCAGATTCTAAAACCTTCAAGGAGCTATTTTCCCAGTTGTTATGCAAAATAACTGCTTGTTCTGGCAGACAATTAATATCCAGTTGTCCATGAATAAGAATACCTGGAATATCGCTGATCTTGTGCATTTCTTCGATTACTTCATTTGGTTTTAAAAAAAGCTTATGTCTTCCATAATACAGTACTGAACGCGCTATGCTGAGACAATAATTGTCATTATTCAAAATCATTTCCAATTTTTGTGCGCTTGGCACCGGATTCGATGTACGAATTATGTGGTACTTCAACCATGCCTTTGCTATGGGCATATGAATATTTTGATCAGGGTTCATAATTCTTGTATAGGTTGCACTAAATAAATCAGAAGATTCCTCTTTGGGGAAGTATTGAATAAATTCATTGTAAGCTTCGGGAACTTCGGTTTCATCACCAAATAACCTGATATCCTGTGGCCTCCCAAGAAAAATACCTGATAGAATAAAACCTAAGCAGGATTCAGGATATTGCTGCCCATAGATAAGCGCCAATAATGAGCCCCATGATGACCCGAAAACTAGCCATTGCTTAATACCAAGGTGGTTTTTGAGTTTTTCAATATCATCTATTAACTGTTGTGAGGTATTATCTTCCATGCATGCTAAAGGATGCGATTTCCCAGCTCCGCGTTGATCAAACATGATAATATTAAATCGACTTACATCAAAAAATTTAATATCAGTTTCAGATGATCCCATACCAGGTCCACCATGCAGGATTACTAAAGGTATGCCTTCTGGATTACCGTATAAGGCATAAAATATTGTATGTTTCTCTGAAACAGGTAAATAACCTTTATCACGTCATCAATGGTTCTACAGCATAAGACATTTTTGGCATGATCATCCCGACAATCAAAGTGATGATTCTTATGATTTGAAATTTATAGCTCATTATACCCTTAATATATCTGCAAATCTCATCGACATTTTAACAAAAAACTACATAGAAATAGTGTACGCATCTTAGAATATTAATCTAGAGCATCAATTAATCAGGTTAGCGCCGATAAGAAAGAGATCTCTGTAGTTGTTTTGCGATAGTATTTATCGATTTATGACGGCGAAGGAAGCACAGAGATAATGCAGCCATGCCACCCACCAGAATTGTCTTACCAAGCCCCGTGTATTCATGCCATTGTCGCGATTCTACAACTCCATGCATAGGGCCATCCTCGCGATAGTCCTGTGACGATTTGGAAGATCCAACGCTTGGATACCATGTACCTTCAGGCTTTGGTTGATGGTGTTCATTCCAATTTTTATTATCAACAACCCCCTTAGAAAAACCTTGTACGTGAAGATGATCGTATTCACGATAAGTATCATTAAACCACCCACGCTCTATAGTCTTAACTTTATAATGATCAACGTACTGTTTAATACCATTTTCATAGAAGGGGATCTCACCTTGGGTTGCCCCCAAATAGCGCCGACTTATTATTTCTTCTTTGGGCATTCTACGCCCAGGAGGACATACATAGCTGGGCATTTCACAAACACAATATTGATGTTTGTTAGGCAATGCTGCTCTTGGACCAGCATAACCATCTTGATCTGCTTTAATAAATGGATTCAGCTGCTTTTCTGATGAAAAGAGGAGGTTAGCCTGTGCTAATAGAATAATTGCTGCAATCACACCATAAACCATAGATTCCCTTCTAAATGATCCTAAAAATCTATTATTTAGAATATTTCATATAAAAAAAATGTAAAATGGGTATCTTGTTGAGTCAAACGCTTGTAAAAATAACCAAATTTGGTACCTAACATAACGGTGCAAAATGTTAATGAATATCTTTTTCTTATTATCTGCAGTCAGTTCTATTTGTCTTGGGTCTGAGGTTCAAAACAATACCCCACCACATAATAATCCCATCCAAAGAATTAAACCGAACAAACCTTATTATATTCCCTGTCGAGCAAAACTTGGTGACCCGATATTCTGGATTCCTGGACCAGAGAGAGTAGATTTATTTGATCAACTGGGAGGACTCGTAAAACCGAATGATAACTTAATCAATTTTTATAAGAAAAAAGAACCAGCTAATAAAGAACCGAATATAAAATAGTCATGTTAGGTCTAGATCTATTCAAAAAAATCCTAGTTTTATACCTTTTTCATATTCCATTATCTGTGCAAGCGTGGACTAACTGGGCTCAAAATCAAACCTGCAATCCCACTCAAATTTTACATCCCAAAACCATTGCTGATCTAAAGAAATGTGTAAAAGAATCATCTCTTTCAAATCATAAAATGCGTGTTGTAGGCGCAGGCTACTCATATAGTGATTGCGCTTGTACTGATGGGGTCATGCTGGATATGCACCATTTAAATAATATCTTGGCATATGACTTGGATAGAAAAACAGTAACGGTGGAGACAGGAATTACTTTAAAAGAGTTAAACAATGAGCTTTCATCAAGCAATCTTGCGCTTTCCAACGTTCCTGCATCTGATGCAATAACACTCGGTGGGGCGCTAGCCAGTGGGGTTCATGGATCCGGACACACGGGCACGCTGTCGAGTTTTATTAAAGAAATGGACATCCTAACCGCTACGGGTGGAAAAATCACCGTTTCATCGAAGGATCAGTCGCTGTTTAATGCTGCATTGGTTAGCTTAGGAGCACTTGGAGTTGTATATTCAGTAACACTTCAGTGTGAGCCATTATTTTACCTCAATGATTCTGAAGAAATAATGGAATTAGACTGGTTTCTTGAACATTATAAAGATCTCCATGATCAACACGATTTTTTGCAATGTACATGGGATGTAAAGGCAAAAAATGTTCGCGTGCATTCTTGGGATAGATGCATAAAACAAGATTCACTATGTAATGCGAAAACATGCTATGAGACTCTTTGTTGGTATACAGTTAGGGATGATGATAAAGATTTGACTGCAGAAATTGCTATTCCCTTCAACAACTTGCCACAAGCAATAAAACAATTAATACCACTTATTGAACAATTTTGGACTGAACGTGTCGAAATATTTCACGAGGTAGGTATTCGATTTGTGCTTTCTGATCATAATGCATCTTTAAGCCCTGCCTTTGATAAAGACGTTGCCTATATAAATATTTCTGCTCCTCAATCCGATAAAGGCTTGCAATTTTGCAAACGCTTTGAAGAGGTGATGATGAATCATCAGGGAAGACCACATTGGGGGAAGATTAATTTTCTTGATTATGACAAGGCTTTAAAGCTATACGATCAGAATTTAATAAATTTTATAGATATAAAGAATAAATTGGATCCGCGCGGACTTTTTTCAAATGCCTTTATTGATAGGATATGCAAAAAAAATTATGCTTTTAATACGTGACAAAAAATATCCTATCATAATCGAAGGTAATGGATTACCGATATTATCCATTGGACTTGGCATTTTAGGTCAACGTACCTTATCAGACTCTTTTAAAAAACAATTTAAGCTGAATGCAACCAGTCTCTATTGGGATGATCAATACAGACTTGATAATCCACGTATGTTAACAATAAATCAGATTATTGATGATATCGCCCAGCTTGGAAACAATCTAAGCCTTCAACAATTTTTTATTTTTGCACATTCAGCATTTGGTATTGTCCCATTAGAATTTGCAAAAAAATACTCTGATCGTGTAG
>CAWEPS010000019.1:0-13287 GCA_963811005.1 uncultured bacterium | reverse complement strand
AACCATCGTCGTTGGGTTTGACAAAGAAGCTGTTACAAAAACAGTACAGCTACAATTGAAAAACAGCACCATTTCTTTTGTAACTCAAGAAGTACAACAAGGCACTGGCCATGCTATTTTATGCACTAAGGATTATTGGTCACACGATAATATTTTAATACTTAATGGCGATATCCCTCTCATTGATGCTTCTATTATTGAAGAATTATATGCGCAACATTGCGCCACCAATGCGGCTATAAGTTTTGTTATCGCGCATAATGCTGATCCCTCTTTGCATGGTTATGGTCGAGTTATTCAAGAAGATACGAGCATTGAAATTGTCGAAGCTAAAAACTTTAAAGGCGACACCAATAAACATTGTTGCGTCAATGCTGGCATCTATCTTGTTAACAAAAAATTTCTCACTCAAGCCATCTCTGCCATACAAAAAAATGATGTTGGCGCAGAATTTTATTTTACTGATATCGTGAAAATAGCAAGCAAACAACATGCAACAGTAACCACCGTATCAGCGCCTTTTGATCGCATTCGTGGCATCAATACATTTCAAGAGCTATGGGTTGCAGAACAAATTAAGCGAGGGGAGCTTATCAAGCATTGGATGGACCAAGGGGTGCATTTTTCAGTGGCACAAAATGTGCATGTTGATCTCGATGTCACTATTGGAGCTGGTTCTAAAATTGGTTGCGGTGTGCATCTTTTAGGCGCAACACGCATCGGCAATAATTGCGCCATAGATGAATTTTCATCATTAGAAAATACCACTCTTGGAGATGCTACGCATGTATACCCACACTCTATAATCAAAGATTCTATCATTGGCTCGCATACTAAAATAGGACCATTCGCCCATATACATACGCAAACAGCTATCGGTAATAACAGTGTGGTAGGCAATTTTGTTGAAGTCAAAAAAAGCTCATTAGGCAATCACACCAAAGCAAAACATCTGTCATACTTGGGCGATGTGCATATTGGCAACCATGTAAACATCGGTGCTGGCACTATTGTTTGCAATCACAATGGTATCACCAAAGAAACCACAATCATCGAAAATCATGCCTATATCGGTAGCAATAATACCTTGGTTGCACCACTGACTATCGGTGAACAAGCATTTACGGCAGCTGGATCAGTGATCACGGAAAATGTACCTGCTAAAGCATTAGCGCTTGGCCGAGCTCGGCAAATAAATAAGGAGGGTTACGCAGAAAAATTCCGTGCACAGCAACCAGCCAAAACCTGTGCTAACGATCCTGTAGAGCTAGATGTAGACAGGCACCGTATAACAACTACCTCAACCACATAATGCTACAGCAATCATGATTACCTTTATACATACTGCTGATATTCATTTTGGTATGGAAAATTATGGTAAGCTTGATACCAAAACAGGAATCCATTCCCGCCTTTTAGACTTTGAAAAGGCACTCAATATCTGTGTTGATAGGGCAATCGCAGAGCGCGTTGATTTTTTTCTCTTTTGCTGGAGATGCCTATAAAACAGCACATCCAAGCCCTACCCAACAAAAACTGTTAATGCAATGCTTTTTACGTTTATACAAAGCGCAGATTCCCGTTATTATCGTTGTTGGCAATCATGATAATCCACTCAGTTTTGGCAAAGCGAGCAGCCTTGATATTTTTGGAGAATTACCTATTGATGGCTTTCATGTTATGGCTAAACCAACCAGCCTAGTATTGAACACAAAAAACGGTCCAGTTCAAATTGTTGGTATTCCTTGGCCGACACGCAACACGATCACTATTTCTGAAAAACATTCCAGCAAATCTGCTGCACGAAATTACTGACTATATTTCTAAAGCAGTTGGCGCTATCATACAAGATTATGCACGCAAACTAGATCCCACCATACCAGCGGTGCTTGCCGGCCATCTAACCGTTAGCTCTGGTATTTTTTCAGGTTCTGAAAAACGAGCAATTTATGGAACTGACCCCGTGCTTTTGCCATCCCAACTCGCTATTGAGCCGTTTGATTATGTGGCGCTTGGCCATTTGCATCGCTATCAAAATCTTAATACACACGGCTATCCTGCCGTTGTTTACTCTGGATCCATAGAGCGTATCGATTTTGGTGAACGCAAAGAAGAAAAAGGTTTTTGCTTAGTAAAGATAGAAGAAAAAGGTGCTGCTTGGCATGAATTTATCACCGTACCCACACGACCATTTCTACAAATTGAGGTATACCTAAAGCCCGGCATGGATCAGACACAACAGATCGTGGATGCCATCGCTGCGCATGATATCACCGATGCCGTGGTGAAAATTTTGTATCATGTGCCCAGCGGAAAAAAAGATACAGTTGATTTGCAAGCTATTCAACGTGCATGCCTTTTGGCCATTCATCTGGTCGGCATTATACCTATTCGAGAACCTATTATTCGTGACCGGCGTGCAGCACTTAAAATTGATATGGACCTACAAACATTATTGGGTGCCTATTTTGATACCCGCGCAGAATTGCAGGATAAAAAAGAAGAGCTTATTAAAAAAGCCCTAATACTCATGCAAGAATCACTAGAAAAAGAAGAAGAAATGAGCTCTAGCTCTTAAATACAGCGCATACTCATGAGTATAAAACTTGCTGCTATGAGCCCCAAAAACCATGCCGCTTGTGCTACGATTACATCCACAGTGGTATGCGTTGAACGCATTATTATTTTCAAAAATAGCCCTAACAGCAATGCATTAATTGCAATAATAGAACCAAGCGCAATCATACCAAACAACTGAAAAGCTGCCCCCTGAGCCTCGAATGACACACTCGGAATTATAGTATGGGTAGCATATCTCATAATCAACCAACCAACGCATAGAGCAGTCAATCCAGCGCAGACAACTGCCGCAATCAGTTTCCATAACGCAGTAGATGCGCCCGTGAGCCGTAAGGCAAGCAACTCAGCACCAAAACTCATAAATACCGCTAATGCTAGAATAGCATACTTCATTATCGCCCCTTTATTTAGAAATAAACAATTGATGCAGAATCAAGCAGCTGTTTTTTGTATTCTTCCATTAATGCTTCATAGCGAGGCTTTCGTAAGATATTAGAAATTTCACGATAGCGATCTTCCAGTGGTACCAAACGCTCTTCCTTTTTATCAACCAACTTAAACAGCTCATATCCCTGCTCAATTGGCAGCGGTGCAGAAATTTCACCTTTTTGTAAGGCCACAATAATTGGTTGTTTATCTTCTGCCAAATCAGGCTCATTTATCCAGAATGGTGCGCTCCAGTTGATTATGGTAGTACCCTGCCCGCTTGAAGCATATGCCTGTAAATCTTTTTCCAAATCAATTTTTGCATCCTCATCAGCAGGATATTCCACCACTGCCCGTTCTATATAGTAGCGTGTAGGTTCAGTTTGCGGGTTGCTCTTATAATAGGCCATCACTTCTCGTTCTGGAACAAGCAAGCGCGAACGGATTTTAAAATCAAGTAATGAATTAATGGTCGTCATCATGGCAAACTGCTGACGCCCTTCTTCATAGGTGTAGCCCGCTGATTTAAAAATTTGCTTTAATTGATCTAAAGTCAAATTGTTTTCTCGCTGCACTGCCTTTAAATGTTTATCGATGGATTCTTCATCGGGCAAAATTTTAAACCGTTTTGCATCAAGATACATAAGGCGTTCCAATACGATGTCATCCAATGATCTAAATGTGCCATCTAAGCTCGGACGATCAACATCTGATTTGGTGATAATATCAGTGCCCTCATCGCTATAGATGATCACTTTTATCGTATCAATCATATAAAGATCTGGAATAACTTGTGTTTGATCCTTGCCTTGCGCCACGTGCTGCTTTTTTGTTTGGTGCGCAGATGCATCCTGCTGCGCATCCGCAACAATGGCATCTGTTACTGCTGTTGCTATCGTTTGATCTACTGAAGCATTTCGAGCATTACTGACTATAAACCAACCACACGCTACCACCATGATCAATATTTTTTTCATTCTAGTATCTATCCACATGACAAAAAAATGCTTAAACAAACAACGAGGGAATTTACTCATAAAATAAGTAAATTCCCTCGTAATGTCTAGTTATAGGCGTAAAGCGATAAACCTATTACGCTGCTTTAGCTGAAGCTTGTTCGGCTGCGGCCATGTGTGCTGGCGCTGCAGATGCTTCATCTACACCTTGCATAGATTGTTGCTTAAAGAAATTGTCATTGATACTTACTTGGTATTTTTGTTTAAGTTGACTAATTTCTTTATCAAGCACTGCCATACGTTGTTCTTTTTCAATAAATTGCTTTAAGCCGCTCTTTACTTGCTCAAGCGGACGATAGGTTGGTGCTTGTGCTTCCGTTGCATTGACTACCCAGAATGCTTTGTCATCGCCTCTGATAACCTCTACTGCTGGGAACTGTTTCATTGCTGCAACTTTATTTTTCACTGCATTATCCATGCCAATGCTTTGGCTATTGACGAGCTTAAAGTCTCTTACTTTATCTGCCATACCAGCTTCTTTAGCTGCTTTAGCAAAATCACGACCTTTTGCTTTGCTTGCAAATGCTCGTGCGGCATCTTCTTTATCAAATGAGATTCCCATAGCTTTAACACCACCGCGTGAAATCATAAGATCTGGCATTGAATCTTTGTTTTCATTGTAGAACTTTTCAATATCAGCATCCGCTACAGCAACTGGATGCTCTAAACCAAAATATTTGGTATTAAGCATGCGACGTACTGAACGCATCATGCGATTCATATCTTCTTTATATGCTGCTGATTGATCAATCTTCTTTTCTTCTACGTATTTATCAACCACTGCTTGGCTCACCATGCCTTGCAAGAAGTTGTATTTAGCATCTGGCATATAGGTTAAAACAGATTTAAGTTGCGGATTTTCTTCAAGAAGTTGCTCAAAATCACGCTCTAAACTCTTGGTTGATATGATTGCTTTACCATCCATCGATACAAGCACTTCCCCTTCACTCACTAATCCATCATCACCCGTGCTGACAGAGACAACATTATCGTTCGAGCTCATGCCAAACTTTTCTTTAATCCATTTGATTGGTGCGCATGATGGCAATGTGATTACCAAAACCGCCATAAGAGCCAAACTAATTTTGTTCTTCATAGTTGTTGTGCAACCTTTCGAAAAAACTTTGTGTTAAAAATGATACAACGTGCTTACCGTATTTAAGCTTCACCGTCGTAGAGTAGCATAGACTATAGGATTTACAATATTTCCACAAAAATGTTATGAGTGACCTAAAAAAAACCTTTTCAAAACAACAAAAAAACTCTATCGTAAAGACATTGGAAAATTAAGAATATTACGCAGGGAATATCACAATGAACACATTACTCATGAGTATGCTATGCTTACTAGCTTTACCTGGATTGCTATATGCTAGCGATCAAAAAAGTGGCGATGCACCATCTCTTTTGCAAAACTTAGCTAATTCTGCTACTGCATCACTAGGACATCTTAAAACTTCTACTGTTGCCACCGTGCGCACATTAACATGTAGCAAGGGCTCACAATATCTACGCAACAAACGAGATGGCATCCTTGCCGATGGATCAACACAACAATTAACAGCATTTGCGGAAGCTTTTCAATATAATACTGATCAACTTAAATCAGGTGAAGGCAAAGAATTCAAAAAGAGATTAGAACACTTTAATGCCGTATTAACCAGCGAGCGTGCAGATACATCATTACCAGCCTACACTGTAGATCAAGCCACTACAGAACTTAATACCATTAAGGAACAAATAATTGCTCTACAGGCACTTGTAGAAAAAAGAAAAGCTCCTGCCCCAACTAACGATGATAAAAAAATTAAATGACGCGGCAAGCAACTAATGCCGCTATAGAAGCTGGCTTTAACGCAATAAGCTCACGAGCTGCTGACTGCAAGGTGGATCCTGTCGTCATAAGGTCATCTACCAATACCAGATGCTTGCCTTGATAGATGCTCATATCATGTGCGGTAAGGGCAAATGCTTGCGCCACATTGCCAGCGCGCTCTGGTGCCGCTAACTCCGATTGAAAATGCGTACGTTTTACTCGTGTTAATAGATGCGCTACTGGCTTGCCACTCTTTTTGGCAATAGCCTTTGCCATCTCCTCTGTTTGATTAAATCCGCGCCATGCACGTCTGGTCCAATGTAACGGGATAGGGATCAGATAATCCATGGGTAGATACCGTGCATAACTCATATCCCAGATAATGGAACCCAAGGTAGTCCCAGCAAGTACATCTGAGTGACCTTTTGCAAGAATTAACTGCTTTATAGGATCTTTATAGGCACTTGCCGCTACCACTTTGATCGTATAACGAGCCGATAATGGCAATGTGACCGATACAACCGGCTCAATTAATGATGCGCAATGAGCACAAAATATAGTTCGAGATCGCAAAAATATTTTGCAGTGGGCACAATAGGGTGGAGCAACAAGATCTGCACACATGCGAACCGTCTGAGCAACAATTTGTTTAAGCATATACCTTATGTGATCCCTAAAATTATTCTAACAAACAAACACGAACTGCAGCACTATATTGGCAATCACTGCTGCAACAAGATCATCTAAAACAATTCCCCATGGTCCAGCACAGCGCTCAAGCCAATCAATACCAAAGGGCTTTGTAATATCCAAAATACGAAATAGCATAAACCCCAGCATGAGAGATCCCCAATGCAGTGGCACGTCATAAAAGGTCACCAAACAACCAACCACCTCATCGATCACGATTGCCGAAGGGTCATGATCACCGGGAAAGGCATCAATGGCTCGGTTGACAATCAAGAGTGCGCCAATGCATACCACACTCAGAAGCAATAGCTGCATGTTTGACGACAAGCCCAATGCATATATTCCATAGACAAGAGGCAACGTCAATACTGTAGCCAGCGTCCCACAGCCTTTAAAATTACCAACTGGTCCAAGCGTTGCAATGCCTACAAGCCATGTTTTTTTCATGCTTCTTGCAATCCCACAACAAATGCAATTAAGGCTCCCACAACAATACACACATCGGCAAAATTAAAGACCGGCCACACAAAACCATGCACACTAACCACACAAAAATCCACTACTCCTTTGTAGAGTATGCGATCAAGAACATTGGACAATCCACCAGCAAGAATCATAACTTCTCCAACGATTGCATAATGGTTCATCCAACGCACTATCGTATAACAGAGCAATCCGATGATTAATGCCACAATAGCTGCCGACACTGCAAAAAAGAGATAATCATTAGTAGAGTACAAAAATCCCCATGAGACCCCACGATTAAAGAGTAACTCGAATGATAAAAAATTATTAATTCTACACGGCTCTAGAAAAAGATATTGCAACGCAAGAGCTTTTGTAACGCGATCAATCATAAAAAGAAGCGCAAAGAACAATATATAGAGAGTACCGGAATGCTTATAGTTCATCGAATAGTTGCTCCCATTACATGCAAACGGTTAACAACCTGCTCGACAAGCACTTCAACTTCCTCTTTTAATAAGGTTTTGTGTGCATCTTGAATGGTCAATCTAAAGGTCAATGCACGCTGATCTATCCATGTATCTTTTTCAAAGAAATCAACTAAATCTACCCGGATAATACGCATATCGGTATTCTTGATGCAACATGCCACATCATGTGCCGTTTTATCGTGCGCAATCAAAATACTAATATCGCGTATAACTTCTGGATATTTGGATAATGGTACAAAGGTATGCAATGCGGGTTTATAATGCATTAAAAAATCACCATCCAACTCAACTATAAAGGCATCACCCTCTACAATGGTATGTAAAAATAGTTGATTGACCATGCCTACCCTGCCAATGATAGTATTATTATAGAGCAGATCTGCAGTCTGATACGGCCTAAACCATGGCTCTTGTGGAGCATCAACTTTACGCCATACAACATCCTTAAGATGCAGGGCATCAAAAAGCTGCTGCACTAATGCCTTGCAGGCATAGAAATCAACGGTTTTTTTGCTATCAAAAATAATAGCTGCCAATCGCTTTTTTTCAACCACCGCATCACCCGTTTGATGCCATGTTCTTGCCCATTCAAAAAACCGTAGCTGATTATAATCAGCACTATTAAGCATAATAGCCTTGAACAGATGCGGAACAAGCGATGTAACAGGACGCCGCCAATGCTCAGAGACAGGGCTCTGTACTGCCAATATAGATCCCGGATCCCACTGCAGCACACGCAAGAACTCTTCATCATATAATGCGTAGTTATACAGCTCGCGCATTTGCATGGTAGAAGCCATAACTTTTTTAATAGTGCGTACTTGCATGATAGGCTGCACATCGCAAATCTGCACCTGCTTGACTGGCATACTACGTTCCATTTTTGTGTAGCCAGCATACCGACCTATTTCTTCTACAATATCTTCTTTAATGGCAATATCTTTGGTTGCTCTAAATGTTGGTATAGTTATCGTATAGATTCCAGCTCCAGCTTCTACTACACCGAATTCTAATGCATGCAACACACCAATAACAAAATCCTCCTGCAATGGCACGCCCAAACGCCGCTCAATAAAATCATGCGATACGGTAATCGTTGGCGCTACTGAATCTTTGCCGCATACCTGTAGCGCATCTGCAGACCGCACTACAAAACCTTCATCTTCTATAATTTTAAGAAAGCGCATAATGGCGTAGGTGATCTGATGAGGATCCAGACTTTTTTCAAAGCGGGCTGATGCTTCGGTTCTGATTTTATGACGAGCAGCGCTCATGCGTATTGTAGTAGCATCAAAACAGGCCGCCTCTATAAACAATGATCGTGTCGTAGAGCGCACACCAGACTCTGCGCCGCCCATAACACCTGCAAGCGCTAATGGCTTAGTGCCATCGGTAATCACTAAATCCTGTGGCGTTAAGGCAATGGTTGAGCCATCTAATAAGGTTAACTTTTCTTGTGCATGAGCAAAGCGAGGTTCCACAATCTTTGAGCTAATAGCAGCCGCATCAAAGGCATGCATTGGCTGACCTATATCGAGCATCACATAATTAGTGCTATCCACGATAACATCTATAGGGCGCGAATCAACACGACTCAAGCGTAAGGCCATCCAGAGTGATGACGGCTGATAGGCAACATTTTCTATATAAAGCCCAGCAAAACGTTTACAGGCTTGCGGCGCCATAATGCGCAGCGCATAAGGATGTGTAGCTGATGCTGGCGCTTGCGTAGCATATTCTTCTATTTTTTTAGGAATAATAAACTGATCGATAGGCTTAAACGGCACCTGGAGTATTGCTGCGATTTCACGTGCAATGCCGCGGTGCCCCCACATATCAGGGCGATGCGTAATAGATTTATTATCAAGCTCTAGGATATAGTCATCAAGCTCTATATCTTTTTTCCAACCACCTGCCACTTGCTCATCATCACAAGCACATGCTGGTAACAGATGCTCTTTAGCACTATTAAAATCTTTCATACTGGCCCAGATGGCTGCCTCATCCAATTTTTTAATAAGATAGAGCGACTCAACATGCGCGTCTGCTCGATATGGCATAGCAAATTCTCTACCCCATTCAAGACTAAACACAGTAACGGATGTTGCAGTCTTATGCTTTACCTGTGCAAGGCTGAATTCAGAAAGATTGATGTTTACAGGATAAAAACCTTCTATTTCTGCCGTTGTTTGAATGCATTGGGTAACCAAGGCAGGAATATCTACAGCTTTCCAGTCAGCATTGATATGATCAAAAATCCAGGCGATCGATAATTTCATGAATTAAGGTACCTTACTAAAAATAGATACAACAAGGTTTACTGGCTAAAGGTACGCTAAATTAGAAAAATCTTCAATTCCACATATCTATTTACTATATACTACGGGAACCCAATCATTAAACCAACCCTGAAGCGGATCGGCTGCCTTATGAAACAGCTGCTCAAATGGCCCAAATGCATCTGCAGCCTCTGGCTGCTCTTGTTCCTTGGTAGAATCTTCAAAAAGAGCCGCTATAGTTTCATCGGTATGCTGCTCAGTATCGACTATAATGGCATAATCACCACATTGCATAACATTATCATCATGCACGTCTATATAATCAGCTTCATCTTCAAGGACTTTAATCTGCTTTCTCAAAAAAGAGTTTAGAGTTGGCTTGGCCCCTGCAAGGTTCATCTTTTGAGCCACCACCAGCAGCTGCGGCAATTTAGTTTTGAGGTTAGCTTTTTTGGGTATAAAGTAGGCCCATTTTTTAGGGATCTTAATCTTAAGCTTTTTCTGCTGTATTAAAGCACGTAGCCGCTCTGCATATTTAATTCGACCGGCATTGAGCGTTTCTGTTCTATTGATGAATGGCAGGGCCATCTTAAAGACATAGCCAGGAAACAACGTATGGGTAAAGACATGATATTTCCCGCTGGATACAAATACAAACCCGTGCTTTTTGAGCTCTTTAGCAGCATTCTGAGCTCCCTCTGGGGTAGAGGCATTATAAAGATTCGCTACCAGGATTTGAATCATAGAGGATGAAAAATAGGTATCTAATTTTTGTTTTAATATGCCTGGGACCTGTTTTTTCTGTAAATAGGTAATAATCTTTGAGTCTAAAGCGGTCTTGACCCTTGGGGAGCCAGACAACGAGAGACCAACAACCAGTAAAATGCCTGCCAAGAATAACTTACAATACGATAAGGAGCGTACTATCATAACCTTCCCATTTCTGGAATATACCCCAAATCCAGGGTAGACAATTAATCTAGAGAACCATTTTTTTTGATACTTTTATCAGTATCTATGTATTAAGATATAGTAAAAGAAAGGCCAGTCAAAGGGCCGTAGAACCTAGTATTATTGCCTATTTGAATGCTCTGGCCGGTGGCGCAGCTAGCCCATTTTAAAGCTCTGTCTTAGTGCACACTGGTTAATGAATTTAAAAACTTATTTTTTTGGTTTGGCTTTAGTTTTTACAGCTGATCCAGATGTTATCTAAGACACATCAAAGATGGAGAAAATTTTACCTGAAAAAGGTGATATTGATTTAGTCCTGAAACAAACATGATGCATACTGCGACGAGAATATTACTGTAAACATGTAACACAAAAAACAGACTCTTATCTTGCTGCCAGTAGAAATAGACTACGCGCTATTGAACCACTCTAAGTTGTTTGAGATCACTCATCATAATACAAGTCTTCCGGAATTGTTACCCTTCTTTGCGACAGTTCAATATTATTGGCAGTTTGCGTTGCCTTATTTGCCAACTGCTCTGCTTCCATGGCCAATACATCGGCAGGAATCTTTAAGCCAAGGTCAGCGATCACCACTTCCGGCGCTTCACCTAATAGCTTAACCCTAGCTTTGGCAATGGTTAATGCTAGGTTATCAGATGCTTGTAGTAACGTTCCACCAATCTCTGTGGCAGCAGCACGGCCAGCGTTATGTACGGTAGCAATTGTAGGGATGGCTTTTACAGTACGTGCGGTTGTAGCTGCAGCTTTTAATAGGCCATCAAATGCTATCATTTCAACGGCATTTGCAGCTAAAACTCCTGCTATTTCAGGGCTACTCATGGTTTGAATGTCTGTAACTAATTGCTCGCAGCCTTTGTATATTTTTTCTCCTACTGTTATTTGTAAGGCCATTCGTTTTGCAGGAATCACCCATGCTTCTGCTATATCAATGATGAGTTGTGTACTTTGTTGTACTACCAGGCTTGGATTGGTAGCAAGATAGGCTAGTCCTTCGGCAGTATGCTCGAGGTGATTAATAAAGAGCCTATCCGGAAATTAAATCTTTCTAAAAACAATGACTTGGCAAGCAAATTGGAGTAGTCCGATATAATTTTCCATTGATTTGTCCCGATCTTATAAAAACCCGTCTAAATCGGTTAATCCATGAAAGAGTCCGTTCGACACTCCATCGAAATTGGGGTTTCGCCCCTTTAATAATATTTTTACGACGCTTATTGAAACTAATGCGGTAAAAATAACCCATTTGCTCAAGAAATTTTCGGATATAAGCAGCATCAAATGCAGGATCCAATTCTATAGTCTTGAATGGCGCCCATCGGTGATCGGTTAGATTGGAAATAGTCGGTATAAGATTTTTTGAATCGTTCACATTTCCAGCGGTTACGTCGATTGCGAGAGGAATGCCATTTTTATCAACTAAGATTGTCTTTTTTTTCCGAGCTTTCTGCGATCTACTGGATTAATTCCTGTCGCTTGACCACCCATTGGAGCTTTTGCATGGCTACAGTCCAACGCTTGATTGCGTAAATCTAATCCAACAATCGATCGTATTTCTCAAGGGCATGTTTCCATGCATTACGAAAAAAATTATTGGTTATCAGTCGCTGAAAATGGTCATGAATAGTCGAAGAAGGACCAAAACATCTAGGCAAACATTCCATTGGCAACCAGTTTTCAAGAGATAAATATGGCCTGCAAAATCGCTATAGGATTGCTCTTGGACGGCCTTTTTTAGATTTTTCTGGAATAAATTTTAGAAGATGTAATAATTGTTCTTCATTCATTAAAAATTTTTTTGATATGCATGTGTTAAAACATGTGTTCATAAGAGATCCTCTCCTGTTTTTTTAGTCGATAAACTTGGAGAGGATCTTACTTTTTTATGATCCTTTTTTCAATTCACTATTTTCCGGATAGGCTCAAAAGACGTCTTGAACCAGTATTCCAATTTTCATGTAGGGCATTTACAGAGGTTGCTAAATGATTTTCTACCAGCGCAGACAGTGTGTGAGCATCGGTAAGCGCATTGCCAAGTTGTGTGCATATGGAGGAGGAAAATTTATAGCCTAATTTTTAACCAGACACGTTTTACGGCAAATTTGGGAACTCTGACAGATTAAGTCTGAGCTACGACAATTCATCTGAGTTACGCGCAATAACTAATAAATTCCGGAAATGAATTATTACGTAGAGCTTCTAATGTTTTTGTAAAAATGCATATCATTAGGCCATTAGGAAGAAAATCACAATCCAATGACACTGTATTAACTAGATTGATAGTGCATTCTGGGTTCAATGAAATATTAGTTTTGGGAGCAATATATAAATCAATTGTTGAATAGAATCTATACCTATAAAAAATGTTGGAGGAGCACCAAAATTTTTTGTAGACACACTGTAGTAATGTATATTATTGTGTTCATTTATTTTTTTTATCTCTATATAAATTGCCATTAATTTCCTTCAAATATTGGATAATTCCACAACTTTCCAGCTTGCTCTGTAAGATTGTGTGCATCTCGATAGGATAATTGTTTTGATTGTGTCTA
>CAWEPS010000018.1:0-26090 GCA_963811005.1 uncultured bacterium | reverse complement strand
CATCGGTGAATCTGTTAGGATCAGAGCCATAAAAGACGCATTCGATATGTCAAAGTAGAGATCGCCCCCCTGGTATTCATTATGCATGTTGTAGATCTTTTCCATTGTTACTTGTCCTTTTGGCACAATAGTTTTGCCAGATTTAGACATATAGAGGTGTCAGGGCCTGTATAATATTCTTCGGCTGTTATTGGATAAGCTTTTTCTTCAGGGTGCAGATATAATACAGGTGCATATTTTAAAATAAGAGGAATAAAGCCTTCTGTATCCTGGGCTTGTAGCTGCTGGATCAGTAATAAAAGGTGTTGCTACTGGCATGGCTGGCGCTCGGCATGGTACAGGGCTCTCAGTATCAAATAATTTTATCATTTGGCGAGCGTTGCTGATAGTAATCCTGCGGCCCCTACGCCTATTTCTTGCGCTTTTTCGCCCACGGGCTTTAATACTGTTTGGTAGGTGGGCTTTAACGCTTCTTCATAGGTAGGTTCAATAACTTGTTTATATACCGGTTGTAGCGCTTTGTTATAAATTGTAGTACCAACATCTTCAAAAGCAAACCCTACATCCACCCATGTCTCTTTTTGCCTATAGCTTTGAAAGCATTGCCCAACTCAGACCAGTCATATATATATAAAATGGGTGGTTAGCCCTATGAGTAGGGCTAGCAGACAGAGCGCTTTCTGAGCAAATGTCATCAATTAAACCTTCAAAAAAAAAGAGTTATAGTATATTAAAAGTGCCTCTAGTTGATAAGGTATACTATGAGGTATTCAGATTGCAATGCTTATAATAAAGATGAGGGAAAACAGACTTTTTTGCATTTGTTAAAGGGTTGGTTAGACTACGTACGTAAGCTAAATAAATACAAGAAACATCGGTTATATGGAGAAGTCTCGTATGAATGTGATGAAAGGTATTGCTTTGTTATTGGTTGCGATGGCTGTTGCCGTGGGGGTTGATATGGCGTGTGAAGGTAAGGTTGAGAAATATATGTATGGTCCTATAACAGCTCCTGCTGATATAGAAGCGCTCTTTCCAAAGTCATCTGCAGAAATAGGGCGTCGAATTGATGTGGCACTTGCCCATGCTCATGATGCACTTGCTAAAATGATTGCAATTACTGATGCTCAGCGCACGTTTGCCAATACTGCTAAGGCATTGGATGCTGTATCGGCACTTTCTGAGCTTACTGTTACAGCTCGAGTTACTCAGATTTTAGAAATGGTCAGCCCTGATGAATCCATCCGTACGGCCGCTCATGCAGGAATACAAAAAATAGATGAATTTGTGGTCGATAATCTAAGTAATAATGTTGAGGTATATAATGCCTTTAAAGCGTACGTTGAAGGCAATGCACAGCACGAACAATTGACAGCTGAACAGCAGCGCTATCTAACTGAAACAATGAAAGATTTTGTTCGCCGAGGATTGAATTTACCGCAAGAAAAGCGTGCGCAGGTAAAAAGCTTACAAAAAGAACTTGCAAAATTATCCCAAGATTTTGCCCAAAATATTGCCCAAGATAATCGTACTATTACCGTTTCATTGCAAGGGCTACAAGGACTGGAGCAGGATTTTATTGCTGCGCTTAAAAAAACAGAGGATGGCCTATATATACTGGGTGTAGATTATCCCACCTATTTTAATGTTATGGAAAACTGCTGGGTAGAAGATACGCGCAAGCAGTTGTATATGGCATTTCAAAACCGGGCATATCCCGCTAATGAGCCTCTATTAAAAGCTGTTATTGCAAAACGTGATGAGCTTGCCCAATTATTAGGTTTTGATGATTATGTTCAGCTTGATCTTGATAATTCTATGGTGGCAACTGAGGAGCGTGCGCAGGCATTTTTGAATGAAATTTTAAAACGATCAACAGTAAAAGCTGATCAAGAGTTTGCCCAAATGACGCACGAGTTGCCGCAAGGGGTTGCATTAGATCAAGAGGGCAAGATAGCACCCTGGAGTTGGGCATTTGTAAAGGCCAGTTACAAGAAAAAGAATTTTGCACTTGATGAGCGTGATATTGCTCAATATTTCCCTATGGAAAATACTATTAAAGAGCTCCTTGATATCTACCATCAATTTTTAAATATCAATTTTAAGGAGATGCCTATCTCTGGATTATGGCATCAAGATGTTAAGCTTATACAAGTATCGACAGGCAATGATGACATTGTATTAGGATATTTGTTGCTTGACCTCTATCCACGCGAAAACAAGTACAGCCATGCATGTGAAATAGGCATAATTCCAGCGGTTTATGGTGAGCATAATGCAACACCCCCAGCATTGGCATTAGTGATTGCTAACTTTCCAAAATCAACAGCGACAAAGCCATCTCTATTAAAGCGTGATGATGTTGAAACATTTTTCCACGAGTTTGGGCACGCATTGCATGAGTTGCTTGGGCGTACGCATATAGCATCATTGGCTGGTACTGAGGTTAAACGAGATTTTGTTGAGATGCCATCTCAGATGTTGGAAGAATGGTTATGGGATCATGACATGCTCAAAAAAGTAAGCCATCATTATATAACCGGTGAGCCGCTTTCGGATGAGTTAATAGCAAAAATTCAACAGTTGAAAAATTTTGATTCTGGTGATTGGGTACAACGCCAGGCATATCTTGCCAAGTTATCACTTGCATGTTTTGGCAAAGGTGCAACGAAAGATCCTTATGCAATAATGCATACATTGCAACATACGCTACGACCCCATATAAGCAATGAGCCTAATGATCATATGTATGCATCTTTTGGCCATCTTATGGGCTATGGCGCTCAATATTATGGCTATCTCTGGTCAAAGGTATACGCGCTTGATTTGTTTAATGAGATTAAAAAATATGGGTTACTCAATCCGGTAATTGGTAAAAAATATATAACAGATGTTATAGGCTGTGGTGGCACCCAAGATCCTAATGATTTGCTCCATAATTTTTTAGGTCGTGAACCGAACTCGGATGCCTTTTTTGCAGATTTAGGTATTTAGCATCAGGTGACGCTTCTTCTGTAATAATTCCCGGCAAGGGCCCCAATGTGCATGCAGATGGTTTTGGAATATTAAACAGATAGGCAAGGGTACTGGCAACTTGTAGCGTCCATACTTTTTGGGTAATTGTTTTGTTTTCAAAACGACCATGTTGATAGATCATTAAGGGAACATGGGTATCTAATTCATACGGCGTGATGTGTGAGACTCCCTTTTTATAGGGTGTTGCCATATAGTATGGTTGAGTCTGAAAAATTATTTGACCGCTTCTTCCCGGATAGAGCTGATTCTTAGAAAAGTTCTCCAGTTGATCAGGTTTAAACGTTGCTGACGAAAGTTCATCATAATCCCACACCTCTTTAATACCAGGCTGCTGCATTAAAAATTGTTTTAGTATTGAAAATGCCCTTTTTTTAACTTCAGGTGTTAACGCATTGAGTTGTTCTTGATCAAGATAAAATTGGTTTGGTTGGAATGCGCGTACCAGATTTGAGATGCCTAATGCATGGGTAAGATTTTTATTCATAGCGTGGATAAAATCCTGTGCATAGATGCGATGGGCTGGTATCCCTTTTTTATCAACAAGTTCGGGCAGTGGTGCAATACCATGATCAGCGCTCAACATAAACAACACATCTGGCCCAACCTTTTTAGTGACCGTTTCCATAAATTGGCCCATTTGCACATCTAGATGATAGAGCATATCAGTGATTTCCATGCTTGCAGGACCGTAGGCGTGTCCAACTAAATCCAAGCTACTAAGACTTATCCATAACAGAAGAAAATCATTTCTTTTAGCCTGTGCCATATAATGATCAATATAATCTTGTGCTAAATCAAAAAGAATCTGGTTTCCCAAGGGATTTTTTTCGATAGGAACATAATTACTATTGTCGCTATATACTTGGGGCAATGCTGGTTCATCTCCATAGAGCTGCTCTTGATCTTGCGCAGTGATACGTAGACGTACTTTCCTGCCGATTAGGCTCGGTGCTTGTGCATAATCGTAATTATGAATGTTATTAAACTGATATTCACTACCATCGGCTGGATACAGTAAGTGCCACTCAAGAGGGAAATAATTTTTAAGATTAAGATTTTTATTAAATGCGGTAAGCCAACGCGGGAGTCGTTTAAAATAAGCCTTGCTAGAGGTAAATCTGCCTGCTGTAGAATCAAACCAGATTGCCTTGCCTAATTTCCCAGCCAAACCAATTGCCGCTCGGCTTTTTAATGAGAGAGCAACTACTTTGTTTCGTGCTCCTATCGATGAATTTAGTATGAGTTGATCCGAAATGCCATCAATCATAATATTGCGTGGTGATTTACTAAAATTATAGGTGCCAGAGGGTGCAAATACGGCAGCATCTTTACTGAAATCATCATCCGATTGTATCAAATTTCCTGTCTCATCAAACCATGCATTATCTATAATGCCATGATCTTTTGCAAAGGCTCCTGTGTTAAAAGCGGTATGACCAGTGGCAGTTGTTGGAAGGCCATGAGGATGGTAGGCATGGGTATATACTATGCCGTTATCCAAGAGAAATCTGATTCCTCCATGCATAAAGCCGCTTAATTTAGGTAGATAATGATATGCCATCTGATCCACAATCATAATAATGGCCATACGAGGTTTTTGTGCAGATAGAGGCGCTGCTGTCATCACAAGGAGCGGCAGTGCGCTAAGTAGGTGTCTATATTTTGCATATAAATACATTATCTTTTTCCTTTTTTCAGCTAAAGTAACAAGAGAGAGAAAATGGTGATGGTAGCATAGAAAAAATGCTTAAGGGCAATCAATATATTTGATGATTCTTGTAGGGGATGTGTATGAAGATCCGTGTTGGTATTATTCTGAAAAAATATTTTCCACAAAAACGTAAGCTTGTGATGTTGGATAAAGAATTGGGGAAAATAGAATGTATACCAACTAGCGAAGATCTTTGCTGTGGAATTCTTTTATATTATCATCTCCAGCAGCAGCCCAATGGAGTACTGTTTATGAAGGATGTTGAAAGAATAGGATTACCGTTATTCCTTGCGCAACACGATTTATTGTTTTTTCATCATGTTTTGGAGCTCTGTTATTATTATGTGGTCAGTCATACTGATTCTACCGAGTTGTTCAGGCTGCTCTCCTTTTTATATCAACCAGAAGATATGATGTTATCGTATAAAGATAAACGGCTATTTTTGGTAAAATTCTTTATGCTGCTTGGTTTTTATCCGGAAGATAAAAAATTTCAACGATCTAGTTTCTATCATATAGGCCTAACATCTATTGACATCTTAGTTAAACAGGACCTAGATTTAGGAATCGAGAAGGAATTGGATGCATGGTTGCGTGGCTGTGTTTCTAGTCACCCTATAGAAAAGTTTAAAACGATGCATTTTTTAGATGAAAGCAGGCTTACATGAAAAAATTATTATTGTATAGCGCATGTGGTCTCTTAATAGCCCAAGCTATGCTCATACGTGCTGAGAGCGTTATCGAAGGCTTTGGCAAGGCAGGCAAAAAACTGTTGGCCCCCGTTGAAGCATCGCAGAAGATGTTCCCTACGAGTGTAGATGATAAAAAAGAAAAGCTAGAAGAATTACTCAAGCTAAAGGCGCAGCTTGAAGCTGAATCTAAAAAGTTTTTTGATAAATATCATGCCAATAGTGAAGAAATCAAAGCGCAGCTTGATATTTCAATAGAAGCCTTAAAAAACAATCCAGAGGATGAGTTTCTTACTAAGAAAATTGCTCTTGAGAATGAACGTTATCAAACTATTAAATCGATGCAACAGTCGCGAGAACAGCTTGTGGAGCTTGTTAAAGAGCACATCGCATTATTGCAAGATTACATTAAGGATCCAAATTTTAAAGAATATAAAAAAGATCTTGTGCCACAGCGTGATACTTATTCATTAGAAGAATTACAAAATCTTACGCAGATTCTTGTTGATAAAGAAAAAAGTATCACCTTATTAAACGAGCAAGAAAAAAATATAGATGTCGAGATAGAAAGTCGTAAAAGAACGGCACTTGCGGCCGCTGAAAGCTGCAAAAAAAAGAATGAACCAGAAGTAGCATCGGGGTCTGAAAACTATGGTGCAACTTTTGATTTAACCTCGGAACAAAAAATTGAGCTTGCACAGCTACAAGAAAGACTTGCGCTTGAAAAAAATGAAAATGAATCGTTGCGGTTGCAAGAATTAGAGCAGAAAAAAGCGTTAACTAAAACACGCATATTTATTGCAAAGCTTCAGCTGAGTGCGCTCAAAGAATTATTATCACGTGTAAAACCTGCTATTAAGGTTAGTGAGGCTGATGTTGCATTTGCGCGTGATGAATTAGTTAAAAAGCAGCAGCAATTAATTGCTGTTACCGAACAACATAATCAGACTATTGAATCACTTTCTCGTGAAATAAAATCGAAAGAAAAGGAGCGGCAAGAGGCTATGAGCCGTTATGGCATAGCTCTTGATACCGAGCTTGATGATTGGAGTAAACAACCAAAAGATACTGTGGCGGGGTACTTAGGTTTTTTAGAAGTTGCAAATCTTAATGATTCGGTAGCACTTTTACAGAGAGAAAAAGATTTCATTGCAGCTCAAGTGGTATTAGATGATGTAACGATGCGCAATGAATCCATGGTGATTGATGTTAAAGATTCATTCTACAAAATCAATGCGCAAAAATTTGCATCAGAAGAAGAAGCTCGGCAGGAGCGCAAAAAATATGAACTCGCCAAAGCAGATGTACGCGCACAGTTATCCCATCTTAAGGATATTAAAAATACAGATCAGGATCGTTTAGATCATAAAAAAAAGGCGTTGCAGAATGTAAAGGATCTGCGGCAAAAGATTGTTTATAAAAAAAATACACTCTTTAAAAATAGACCGGAAGAATTTGGCAACTGTCTGGAATTACTCAATAGTGCAGAACATAAAATACAACATCAAATTGAGTTACTCACCAAAACGCAGAATATCTATACAGATGCTATAACGGTACTGGGTACTGGGGCAAAGAATATAGATTTTATCATTGCTGAATTAGAGCTCACGACTATCTGGCAACGATCAAAATATGCAATTACATGGGAAGGTTTTCAAAATATTATCCCTGATTTGGAGCTTTTTATTACTGATATTCGCACCTACGTTATTACTATAAGAAACAGCGCATTAATCACTGCAATTGCAAAATCATTAAAGACGCCATGGTCGATCATGATCGTCGTGATAAAAATACTCCTTTTAATCGCAGGTATTCTTTTTGTACAACGATTATTTCCTATACT
Organism: uncultured bacterium; assembly: GCA_963811005.1. Taxonomy (GTDB): domain Bacteria; phylum Babelota; class Babeliae; order Babelales; family Vermiphilaceae; genus CAWEPS01. The sequence goes on along the minus strand of CAWEPS010000018.1, from coordinate 18,805 downwards.
GTCTCAAAGCCTGGTGCGATTTGGGACCTCTTATAAGAGTCTACGTGGAATAACGTTACTTGTAGCTGCTATTGTAGGATTTATTGGTAAATATGCAGCTTCTATCATAGTATGGCTTGCCATACTTGCGATGGTGTTTTTATATGAGCAGGTAAACCCATATCCGTATATTCTAGTATATCTGCTGTCTATTCCCTACTTGCTGTATCTGGCAAATCGCTTTATTGCGTATATCGAAGAATTTAATAGCAAGCACAATTATGTATTTATAGCTAAGGATTTTCAGCGGCGTTTTAAACTTGTTATGAGTACATTGCTGTATGCAACAATTAGTATTGTGTTATTTAGAGAAGCTTTTTTACTGGCTGGATACCCAAAATCAGAGCTGCCAACAATCTTACTTGCTGGTAATTTTATTATTTTGCAGATTGCGCTCATTTTTTTAATAGCTAAAGAACAAATCCTTACTATTATTCCAGCCACTAATGAAATGTGGCGCTGGATAGCGGTACAAGTTGATAGATTTTATTACCTTATCTTAATGTTTGTTATTGCCATTATTGTGATGAGTAATCCATATGTTGGCTTTGGCAAGCTCGTGTGGTATATCTTAAAACGCATCATTTTGACCATTCTTGTTATTAGGTTGCTCCTATGGTGCAATATGGTTCTTCGTCGTGGCCTATCATATGTCTTCTTTTCTCGTGGTGAAGAATTCGTACGAGAGCGTTTTGCGTATGGCAAAACATTATATGGTTTTTTTGCCGTTACCATCTTTCTTTTCTTTATCATAATTGGCTGTATCATTGGTGCAAAAATTTGGGGCTGGCCAGAAGCATTTGCAAAAATTAGCCAATGGTCGGATATCATGGGATGGCTGCAAACGCCGATACTCCTTGAAAAAAGCGATAATCCAATTTCAGTATTTACGATTTTGAAGTTGTTATTCTTTATCATAGTAGGTTTTTTTGCAGCATTTGTAGTTGATAGCTTTGTGTTGGAAAAAATCTTTGATGTATTGCTTGTCGATTCTGGTGTTCAAAATACTATATCGAGCATCATACGCTATATTATTTTGATGATGACGCTTATTTTAGGGTTCCAATCGGTAGGCCTGGGCGAGCTGGTCTTACCTCTGGTTGGTGCATTAGTACTTGGCATTGGTTGGGTTATTAAAGATCCAATTAGTGATTTTATCGCCTATTTTATTATTTTAGTGCAGCGCCCGGTTAAAATTGGCGATTATATTAAAATGGATGAAGATACTCATGGTGTGGTACGTAAAATAACACCACGGTCAGTTATTGTGCGCAGAAAAAATAGTACTACAATAGTATTGCCTAATTCTATGGTGATCAATAAACCGCTTGTTAATTGGAACTATGTGCGTGGGTTTGTTGCTTTTGAGGATATTGAGATTACCGTTTCATACCGTGAAGATCCGGCTAAAGTAAAGGCTTTACTGCTTAAAGTGATGGATGAAAATCCGTTTGTATTAAAAAATCCAAATCCAATTGTGCGTCTTGATAATTTCGGCGAATCAGGGTTTGTATTTATGGCCCGTGGATTTTTAAGCTCAAATTATACATTGGATGCATGGGATATTGCCAGTGATGTGCGCCTTGCAATGGTAGTCGAATTGCGCAAGCATGGCATCCAATTAGCAGTTCCTGCCCGCATTATCATTAACAAAGATAGTGTGGCTAGCCAGCTAGCAGAGGCGGGTAAAGAATCCTCACTTGATGAAAAAATACGCGGCTAATATAGAAAAACTATGGTAGCCGCGCTTAAATTTCAAGTGATGCTGTTACTTGTGTTTTTTTTGTATAAGGTCCATACACTTGGTGTAAAGACCTGATTGTAAAAAGCCGATGATAATCAAGACGATTGCAACGAGTGCAAGAAGATACGATAATACGGTGCTAAAAATGCCCAAAACATAGCACAGAAGTATAATGCCTACAACTAAGCTTACAATGCCGCGTTGGGATTCAGACAGATATTTTGTTAACATAGCTTCTCCTTTTTTAAAGATGTTTTTATAGATAGTTTCTTAGCATATAGAAGTTGATTGGGCAATAGCAATAAAGTTGTGCCGGGTATACTTAGGATAAAAATCCAGCTAATGGCCAACCTTGGCCAAAATCAAGATGGTCATTAGAAAGTGGTTGATGATGAACTAAAAAGTGAATCGTGCGTAAGGCAATACCATTATCACGAATTGTTTTAAGGACTCCTTCAATCCACATCCATTGTGCAAAGGTTGAGGACTCTGTAGGCAGGGGATTTTGATCAAAAGAAAGATAAGCTTCATTATCTGCGCTGGCAAGTAATACGGTTTGCAGAGTCACTTTTTTATCCATAACCATTTCTTCATCAAGGAGCGTGAGTAGGCTATTAATAAGATAGTGTATAGTGGCGGTTTTATCGTTGCTCCAAATGAGCTCTTGTTGTTCGGTATGCCATTTCCCCTTATGCCAATAGCTTAATTTTACCTTTTTTTTAGTGTGATTGCCCTCAAGATTGTGGCACGCCTCTTTAGACTCATTGGGTTGGTATGGAATACGTAAAATGATCCATTCCTGCATATAGGCAAAAAATAGACAGCCTCCTAGGAGGCTTAAACCTGAAAAAAGATAATAGGTTTTTGTATTCATGGTAATCAAAGTTAATAAAAAATACCGTATAAACCATTAAAATATACCATTTTCTAGCTTTTTAGCATTGTTTTATGGAATAATTATTCATATGGAATTTTTCGATAAAAAAATAGAATAATAATGATTGGGTGTTTTATGAACGTTATATACAGGGTGATAGTTCCGGTGTTTTTCTTAACGCTATCTCTTATTATGATGCCGGCAGAGTTGTCTAATCAGGCAGCCTTGGCTCATATGGGATTTCCAGCAGATCCTTCAGCAGCATTACAACAAGCCTTTGAGGCGTATGTAGCAACTCATATCCAGGAACTCATAACAGGGACAACCAAAGAAACAACCGCAGCTAAAAAACAACTTATAGCTGACATGACAGCAGCTTTGGATAACGGTGCTGATCCAGATCTCATGATTGAGGGTAAGCCTATAATTTTTCAGGCAGTACACCATCATGTTCCTGAAGTTGCATTATTATTACTGGATTATGATGTCGATGTGATTTTTGACAACGATTCATTGCTCAGTGAATATTTAAAAGCAGGTGGAACAGATCAAGCATTGATACTCAAAATGTTAGGTACTGGCCTTGATCCGGCTTATGCTGATAATGAAGGTATGAACGCGCTTATGTATGCGGTGCAAAATCCTATTATTTCCGCAGCAGTTATTAGATTGCTGCATGAAAATGGTGCTGAAGTTTCTGATACAGATAACAAGGGTTTGAATGTTCTTATGCATGCCTTGATGACTCCCTTTGTTCGGTTTGATATTGTGCGACTTTTGGTTGATTATCTGGATGAAGATGGAGGCGACATTAATGCGCAAGGATTAATGGGTATGACAGCCTTATATCTTGCACAACACTATTTCCCACATCCTAATCCCAATATAGTAAAGCTGTTAGTGGATAATGGTGCAAATCCTAATTTAGAGCCGAGTCTTGACTATGACAATAGCCGTTTTAACTTGACGCCGCAGGAGCAAGAATTTTTAGCTCATCAACGTAGCTACTATAAAAAGCGAACAAAGGAACTTACTCATGAATTTGGCCAAGAAGCACCATCAGGGTTTGCGCCTATTATGGGAATTATAGGTGAGTATGCAGCTGGCGAGCCAAAGCCCGATAAAGGCGACTCTAAAGAAGGTGAAAAAAAATCTAAAAAGAAGAAAAAACCGCGTACTGCAGGATCCACGCAGCCGGCCTCAGAGGAAGAAGAATCGGAATCAGAATCAGATTAATGAGTGGTTTTTTAGGTTATTCGTTTGCTATCTGTTCTATAACGGGCATCAAGCTATCAGCAAGGAGCGTGGCATAGGTTTGCCAAGCATCTTGTGAGGGAAGGCCAATTTCGATGCCAAACGCGGGAGCTTGGATGCCAATGAGTGGCTTGAAAGGAATTTTAAAAACTCCTTGTACATTACATTGATGGTTGTGGTCGAGTGCCTGCTTGACCAGGGAGATATATTTTTTGGTGATGGGCATGTTGGCTCTGTGTGCCTTATCATACGGGTAAAAGGTTAACTTTTTCTGGTTGACTACAAAATCGTTCCCATCGCAAAATTGATAGATATAGAGGCGAGGTTTTGATGCTGTCTCTTGATAAAAAAGAAGGCTTATATAGCAGTCAACACCCAATCTATTTGCAAAACTTGCATTGTGTAATGGCTCTAGGATTTCTCCTGGAGAGCGTGTAAGCACAACTCGTAGAGAAGAAGACCGTTGTTCAAGGGTAGTTTTTAGCTGCTGCGCGCATTGGAGCGTAATACCGCGTTCAAAACTATCATCTACCTTTCTGCCAGTATGTTTTGCATCACCTGCAGGATCAAGCATAATGGTAATGGTACGAGTTTTCTGGTGCATGAATGGCAGGTTCCAAGCATGGATGCTCGTAGAGAGCATACCGTGCACACATATAAGCAGATGTAGTATTAGCGGCATTGTAAATCGGTTGTTAAAAATTGTTGTAAGAATGTAGTGCGTACAACCCCTTTATTGTTTTTTATGGCCATAGCTATCGCCTTAGGTTGTCCTATAAATATACACAGTTTTTTTGCTCGTGTAACGGCAGTATAAATAAGATTTCGTTGAAGGAGCGTAAAATGTTGCATAAAAATAGGAATAATAGCGGCAGCATATTCGGACCCTTGGCTCTTATGGATGGTGATTGCATAGGCAAGGACAATCTCATCAAGATCAGAAAAGTCATATTCAATGGTGCGATCATAATAAGAAATATTCATGATCTGATCAGTGGTATTGATAGCTTCAATGGTGCCAATATCGCCATTAAATACTTTTTTATCATAATTATTACGGATTTGCATAACGCGATCGCCAATTTTAAGCGTTGAGCCTTGGCGGGTTAATGAAGGCAGGTCTTGTTCAGGGTTGAGTATGAGCTGCAAATCATGATTCAATTTTTGTGTTCCCACGGCCCCCCGATTCATAGGTACCAATACCATAGAATCTTGTGGCGCAATATGATAGGTTGCCAGGGTTTTGGTAAAAATAGTATGGAGATGCTGTTGTACCATAGCTGGATCATTTTCTTTGATAAAAATAAAATCTTTTTTTGCGTCTGGCATAAAAGAGACGGGGAATTCACCGTTATTAATTTTATGCGCATTGACGATAATTAAGCTGTCTTGCGCTTGTCTGAAAACTTGTTTTAGGCGGATGCACGGTACTATGCCGCTGGCAATCATATCATTCAAAAAGTTGCCAGCGCCTACTGATGGTAGCTGATCAACATCGCCAATCAGCAAGAGATGAGCATGCATAGGCAATGCTTTTAATAATGCGTTACCTAAAAAAATATCAATCATGGATGCTTCATCAATAATCAAAAAATTTAATTGAAGTGCATTTTTTTCATTATGTACAAAGCTATGCGAGGTAAAATCAAACTCTAATAAACGGTGCAGGGTTGTTGCATGTCGGCCAGTTCCTTCGGTGATCCTTTTTGCAGCGCGTCCAGTAGGAGCTGCTAGTTTATAGCTCAGCTGATTGGTATCTAGTACGGTCAGAAGCTGTTTAATCAAGGTGGTTTTTCCCGTGCCTGGGCCACCAGTTATGATAGTAACTTTATGTTGTAAACTGGTCATAATGCCGGCTTGTTGCTCATCATTGAGTGCGATGTCTTTGCCGCTGGGAGCTCGCAATGATGCATAGATAGCATCGAGTTTAAAGCTGAGGTTGGTAGGATATTCAAGAAGATTAATTATTTTAGTAGCAGCAGCCTTTTCAGAATAATAAAATTGAGCAAGTCCAACAAAGTGTCTATTTTGATATGAGATTAATTTTATTTTTTCGCTGTTATACAGATCATGCAATGCATGTTTTAGAAGCGGGTCAGCTTGCAAAGCATCAAGTTCAAGTAATTCAAGCGTTTGTGTTTTAAGTTCTGCAATTTCAGCGTATAAGTGGCCATTATTAACCGTCTGTGAAAGTGCATATAAAATGCCGGCGCGAATACGCATAGGTGAATCTTTTGCCAGGCCCAATTTGTGCGCTATCTGATCAGCTATTTTAAAACCGATACCCCATATATCATCAGCAAGCTTATAGGGATTTTCTTGCACGACGGTGAGTGCATTATTGCCATAGGTTTTATAAATTTTTAATGCATAGGCAGGCGAAATATCTTTTTCTTGTAAAAAAAGCATGATCGTAGAAATTTCTTTTTGATCCTGCCAGGCATGCATAATCTTTTGAGCACGACCTTCGCCAATACCTGGAACCTCTTGAAGCCGTTCAGGGTGTTTATCGATAACGTCTAATACATCAACGCCAAAGTGATTAACAAGACGTTCTGCATACGTTGGGCCAATGCCTTTAATAAGCCCGGAAGCCAAATATTTTTTAAGACCTACTACCGAGGTTGGTAAGGTGGTGGTGCATTGTTGCGCATCGAATTGTTTACCAAATTTTGGGTGTATGCTCCACGTGCCTACAAGGTGCACTTGTTGTCCTGCATGTATGTTGGGGGTGTACCCCTTAACGGTGATACTGGTAGTTCCCTTTGTTTGGAGTACAAATACTGAAAAGCCATTATCAGAACTTTGAAAAAGAAAACGATCTATGATGCCCGTTAATTCATCCATGATTAGTTTTTGTGATCTCCGTCATTACCATGATGGTGACCATTTTTTTCTTTGATCATGGTAATAAATTGCCCGCGTGCAATGGGGCAGCTGTGTACAAAATCAGTCAAGAAATTCATAAGGTCAGAAATGAATTCATCTAATGCTGCAAAGGAGGTCATTCTTTGGTGCAGTAATTTTGCTTCCTTGCCATGAGGACATTCGGTCCAGGTGAATAAAAAGCTATCAGGGCGATTGCGCTGCGTACAGGAATCTGCAATAAGAGAGAACATAAGCTCTTGCATGCCTTGGGCATGCTGTGAAAATGGTAAGATCTTTTCCACAAAATATTCAATAACGTGAGATAACGTATGTGTGAGCTCGGCTGGGATATCAGATTCTTGATAGGTTGCTTCTAGAGCGCGTAAATCTTTTATAGTCACATGCTTGTTTTGATAGGTAAAGATGCCTACATGCTCTGTACCACGTTTTTCACCAAAAAGCATTTTTTTAAGGATCTCTCTAATTTGTAAGGTAAAAGCAATGTGCTCTTTGGTTACGCCATAGGCTTTGCCATCTGCCATAGCAAGGAGCTTGTTTTCCAAAAGCACTGGTTCTTCTTTGCCATACAAGGGATGAAATAGTGGTGGCATGGCAAGTATGAGTACTATACTGGTGACTAAAGTTTTTTTCATGAGGTTCTCCTTACCACTGCCTACGGTTAAAAATTAGTTTCAATATTAAATGATAGCGTAAAGTCATCGCCAATACTAGTTCCCCAAACCGTGCCATCGACACCAAGTCCTAATATCCAATCTTGATCTGGCCGTTTTACTTGATAAAACAAGGAGCTATGTATTTTACTTTGATAGGCAAGAGGCTTGGTTGCCCGTACTACATCAGGCATTATAGTAGTGTGTCCAGCGACTGGTGTTATGCGAATGTTTCGTAAGACCTCTTTTCCTTGAAGCCAAAAATCGCTACCAATATGAAAGCCCCAGCGGTTGCTCTGATAAAATACTTTACTCGTTGATCTTGCTACAACGCCGGGAAATACCGTAGTTTTAAAGGCGAATGGGTAAAAAATATCAATAAACTGTGTTTCTAGAAATGCAAGTACGGCGCTTGCATATGCGGGGTCATTTTCTATATCCATATCAATAACCTGTTTGGAGCGATTGAGGCCAAGAGCTGTAAATTCATCAGCTTTGCATGATTGTATATAACTACGCATGTGGTTGGATGGGAGTAGATATTCTAGAGAAATTCTGCTTTTAATAACAAAGTTAGTTGCCCACGGCATTTTTATCCAGTCCTGCAGATCAGTTTGGGTTTGTATGTAAGCACCCAATCCAAGATGCTTACCATAACCAAGCGCTGGTGGTAGTAAAATGGCAGAAAGCGCATCAATTGCACCGAGCCCAAATTGTTCAACAATAGTAAAACCCTCTTTTTTTTGTGCGCGAGTTCCTTGGAATAAGCTAAATAAATTTTTAAAATCAAGCTCAGAAGGTCTACATCCTTGCTTAAAGTTTGATCCCAAAAGACCGCTTGCAACAATAAATGCTGTAGGAATAGTTGTTTGCAATCCAAGCCATAAAAAAAACGTTGGGCGTGTTATATATTGTTTATCGATGGTGATACGCGTATCGCCTAATCCAAAATAATCACAAATCAGATGATCTTTTGCAAACATTTCGGCATCATCATTGCTTGCCATACCTAATACAGTTTCGATGTTATCTTGTTCTTGTTGGGATAAGAAAAAATTACGTTCATTATAATACAGCGGTGTCATAATCCTAAAAGAACCACATCCTATTTCCCGCTCTGCATGTACCATCACCCCTAGACGGCGTTGCTGTATGGTTGCATTTGCAAACAGAGGTAATACATCCAAGGGGTTAATCTCAACTCCTTGCAGCTCTTCATCAAAGATATCTAAAGATTCAGCAAGAGCTGCTAATAAATCTGGGCTTTGCAGAGCAAGATATGAGCATATTGAGGTACTGCTTTCCGTAAAGCGCCCACGATCGAGTTGGTTCCAAAAAAATTGTGTGCCAATTATCCAGTCTTGGCAATACCACAATTGGGGTAGAAAAAGCGGATAATCAAGAATATTGCGTTCATTGAGAGGATTAGTATGAAGATAGAGATTTTGTTGTAAGATAGTTGCTGCACCAAGATCAATAAGAATTTCTGCGACTTCTTGGTCTGATAATGCGGTGCTGCGTGCGGCTATAGTGCAATCCATATTGTCGAGGATGTTAAGAATGTCCGGGTCAGAAAAAACGTCTATCTCATCAGCATGCATACAGGATGAAGTGGCAATGAGGGCTATACAGATAAAACGGTGGATAGAGTGCTCTATTTTTTTAATATTCATAAACTCTCTTTTGATGAATCGTATAAAGAACTAGGTATTGAATAGGTATGTTCTGTATATATCGCATAATAGTTGTTTAGTGTAATATATTTTTGCGCTAACACAAAAAAAGTTCAGTCGCTTTTTTTATGGTAGGATATACGTTATATACATAGAACATTTATAAAGAGGACATTATAGATGATGTACACTAAGAAACCACATCGGCCACAAACATTTATTGTTGAGGGGAATATAGGAGCGGGCAAATCAACATTTCTTGCCATGATGCGCGACAATCTTAAGGTGCATGTTGTTTTTGAGCCACATGAGAAATGGCAAAATGTAGGTGGGGCCGACAATTTATTAGAAAAGTTCTATAATGATACGCAACGTTGGGCATATACTTTTCAGACCTATGCCTTTATAACGCGCATTTTAGAGCAAGAGGCGCATGCATATCATTATTCGCAAAGTCCACATATTCTTGAACGATCTGTTTTCTCTGACCGTTATTGTTTTGCAAAAAATACCTTTGAACAAGGTCTTATGAGTGCATTGGAGTGGAAACTATACCAAGAATGGTTTGCCTGGCTTGTTGAAAAATATGTACACCAGCCCGATGGATTTATTTATTTAAGAACCACACCTGAAGTTTGTTATCAGCGTTTGCTCAAACGGGGGAGGCATGAAGAGGTGGCTGTTTCACTAGAGTATCTTACACAATTACATAATAAACACGAAGATTGGCTGATCCATAAGAGGGGGTTAGCGCCACACCTTGCAGATATTCCTGTATTATCACTTTCGTGTGATGGTGATTTTGAAACTAACAAACAGGAGCAGGCAAACCACATCGCTGCTATTGAGCAGTTTATGCTCCACATGCATAGTAATGGGATGGTACCGGAACAACAATCATCAATGCCCTTGTAAAAAGGGTACTATGTGGAGTACACTATTTTATAATGATTGGTTACATAAAGAAACTGTATCATAGTGTATAAACACTTTTTCACTTGAAAGGTTACTGTGGAAAACGGAATTTTTTACGCTAAGGCTGCTGCATATATGGGGGCTGCTATTGCTATGGGTATCGGTAGCTTGGGACCTGCTCTAGGTATGGGGCTCATTGGTATGAAGGCCTGTGAAAATATTGGTAAATACACTGAAAGTTCTGGTAAGATTCGTACCACTATGATTATTGCTATGGCGCTTGTTGAGACAACGGCGCTTTATTGTTTGATGATTGCAGGTGCTCTCTTATTTTTAAATCGTTGATACCAATGACTCAATGGTATCACTAAAAGAACTACCAAAAACCGATCAAAGGTAGGCGTATATGAATATTAACTGCACATTGATTATTCAGGGGTTGCATTTTGGTATTGCTTATGGTGTGCTGCGAATATTTTTCTTCAAACCAGTTATACGTTCGATAGATCAAGAATCGAACAGGCAACATGCTTTGCATGCGGCAATTCAAGCGCATGAAGCTGCCCTTTACGCGACGCAGCGTGAAAAAGAATCCCGATGGATTCACTTTCAAGAACAGGTTAAAAATAAGATTCCGTATACCCAACCCGAGCAAGGCATAGCAAAGTTTACGGTGCCATCATTACGCTATCCAGATATAACAAAAGCCGAGGTACAAGAACTTAAGCAGGATGTTGCCTCATTACTTATTAAACAGGTAGCGCATGTTCGAACATGAAACCATACTTTCATTGATTTTTCTTGTACTTAATTTTGGTGTTTTAAGTGCGCTTGGTATCTATCTATTCAAGCGGTATGGCTTGGCTGGGATAAAAGAGCGGATAAGAAGTGAAGAAGAATCACTGCAGCGCTTGCATGAACGCAAAGAACAGTTGGGATATGATAACCGTATGCTAACTGAACAACTGGTGTTGCAGGATGTTGAGTGTGTTGATTTGGGTAATAAAATTGAACGATGGCATAGCGCGTATGAGCGTGAGCAGCATGCTCGGTATCAAGAGCGGCTATTTTAAAAGAACGTGTTACAAAAAAAATAGAGATGCAAGAACAGACTGTGGCATTGGATTTTTTAACTAAAAAAGTTGTTCCAAAGGCTATTGAGGAAGCTACTGTCAAACTTGGCCAACAGTTTGCATCGCCGCAAGAGGGTAGACAGTTTCTCACGCAGCTGATTGCGTATATGGAACGAGGTAAAGTATGATAACTGCACAGGCTGTGGTGGCAAAGCGCTATGCCCAAGCTTTTTTAGCTATTTTTGGTGATCAAATGCGGGAAAAAGATCTGGCAGGTTTGGATGCTTTAGAAGATTTTTTGGCTCGCAATAAACATGTATTATCTTTTTTTATGATATCTCAGATTGATGATACGGTGAAAGTAAAGGCGCTTTCAACGTTATTGCAGTCCCATAACCTTGATACCCTGTTAGCTCCATTATCGGTTCTCTTGATAAAAAATAGACGGGTTTTTCTGTTGCCAGAGATTATGAGGCAACTGGCTATTCTTTATAAAGATGAAAAAAAGATAATGTCGTTTACCGTGACAAGCTCACATGCATTAGAACCGCATGACAGGGAAGCTATAAAAAAGTTTCTTGCGCGTCAGACAGGCTGCGATATTATAGATACCATTAAACTTGATAAAAACCTTATAGCTGGTATACGGTTGCAGAGTAGCAGTGCATTATGGGAATACTCTATACGTAAACAGTTGAAAAATATCCAGTTACCACTCATCCGTTAGGAATATGATGGAAATAAAAAGTACCGACCTTGTGTCATTGTTTGAGCGCTCCTTGCAGGGATTATCCCAAACATCCCTTGAGCAGGTGGGTATTGTAATCCAAGTAGGTGATGGTGTTTGTAAAGTTTACGGCCTTACCAATGTTATGTATGGAGAATTAGTAGAGTTCGAAGGTGGCAATCAGGGTATTGTATTTAATTTAGATGAAGATTCAGTTGCTATCTTTTTATTGTATTCTTTTATTACGGTAGCAGAATTAGAAGTTGTAAAGCGTACTGGCAGCGTATTTAAAACCCCCGTTGGTATGGGGCTTATTGGGCGGGTTATAAATGCAGTTGGCAAGCCATTAGATGCCTTGGGTGATCTTAAGGTTGATGAATATCGGCCAACAGAGGTCCCTGCTCCTCAAATTATAGAGCGTAGCCCTGTTAATGAATCATTAGAAACGGGCATTATAGCAATTGATGCATTAGTACCTATTGGCAAGGGCCAGCGGGAGCTTATTATTGGTAATCGTAACACCGGTAAATCATCTATTGTGTTAGATACAATTTTGCACCAAAAAGGGAAAAAAGTTTTTTGCATTTATGTTTCCATTGGCCAACGACAAGCAAATTTAGCACGTATTATTCAGTTGCTTGAAGAAAACGGCGCAATGGAATATACCGTTGTGGTAAGTGCTGATTCTGGTGAAGCAGTATTAAATCAATATTTGGCGCCGTATGTGGGTTGTACCATTGGTGAATATTTCCGTGATCATGGTCATGATGTGCTCATCGTCTATGATGATTTAAGTAATCATGCTATTGCATTTCGAGAAATGTCACTGTTATTGCGCAGAGCGCCCGGAAGAGAAGCTTATCCAGGGGATGTTTTTTACCTCCATTCACGCTTGTTAGAACGAGCAGGCAAAGTGGTTAATGGCGGCTCATTAACAGCGCTTCCTATTGTACAAATTCAAAGTGATGACATTACTGCCTATATTCCAACCAATCTGATTTCCATCACTGATGGACAAATATTTTTAGATACTAAATTATTCAATCACGGTGTGCGTCCTGCTATTAATCAGGAACTTTCAATTTCTCGGGTGGGCGGAGCTGCGCAGACTAAGGCGATGAAAAAAATGACCAAGGCATTGCGTCTTGAATTGGCGCAGTATCATGAGCTGCTTGATTTTGCACAATTTGGTACGGAACTTGATGAAATCTCTCAAAAAAAACTAGCTCGCGGCGCAGTTGCCGTTGAATTGTTAAAGCAATCGCAATTTGTTACGTATTCCTTTGTTGATCAAGTCTTGATGCTTTTTCTACTGAAAGAAAATTTTTTGGATGCCGTGGCACTTACATTGGTCACTATATATGCAACTCAATTTGTGAGTTACGTGCGATCAGTCTACCCTGATGAATACGCAGCCATTTTGCAAACACAAGATGTCTCTGATGAAATGCGCGATAAGTTGATGGTGATTGCAGCAGAATTCAATAGATTGTTTATACCACCTGAAGCACATTAAAGTGCGGCGCCTTTTAACAAAAGCCCATGCTACTGAATTTGTTATTACCCCATCAGTAAACAAGTAAAATTTATGCATTATATCCACGTATAGAGCTATACGTGGATATAATTTTTTTATGCACTATGTATATATTTTATCTAGCGATGCACACTGTTTTAGTTTAGTCTTCATCGTTGGTAGCTTTTTCTTCTAACCAGTTATACCAAGCTGTTGCAGTTTTTCTGAAGTCTGGGTTATCTACATTTGAAATAGCAGCTTTTAATTCTTCAAGACTTTCTGTTGTATCGCCTTGAAATTCAGCTGTTAACGTAGCTTTGATTGATTCATCATCAAGATGATGGATGAAATTCTTAATACCAAGTTTACCAGCAACCTCTACTAATGCTTGTAAAACTTGGCCATATTGACCAGAAGTCATCTCTTTTTTACCAGCAAAAACAGTTGAATTTATTGCCGCAACCATGAGTATGGCAACGGCTAAATAACGTAACTTCATATTTTTCTCCTAAAAGTCAGTATTTACTCAGATCTAAACCTGAAAAAACAATTTTAAACACTACTATTACCAACTCTCATTGTAATGAATCGAGATAGTAAAAAGCAAGGGTTTTATGCGATTTTACAGGGCTTTTTTCTGGTTTTTCGGGCTATGGCAGGGTAGGGTAGGGTTTTATAAGAAATTGTGTAGATATCTAATGAAAATCCCTCCATAATTGCTAAAAACCATCAAGAAGCCTTTTTTTGGATATTTTTTACTTTTTTGGTGAACCACTTTAAACTAGTGTGCGTTATGACAGATAAAATTAGATGCATACATGTACAAAATCAATGATTATGAAATCAATGACCGCGCAACAACAACAATTTTTTGACTCATTACCCGATTCATGGAAAGAACCGTTGCGCCACGTGTGTGCTCTGCCAGCTATTGATGCATTAGTGAGCTTTTTAAAAGAACGTGAGTCAGCTGGTGCCACCATATATCCAGCCAAAAAAAATATATTTGGTGCATTACGCGCAACGCCTTTTGATACGGTAAACATTGTTATTGTTGGGCAAGATCCTTATCATGGCCCAGGCCAAGCACATGGCTTAAGTTTTAGTGTGCCGCACGGAATACCTATACCGCCATCGCTGCGTAATATTTTTAAAGAGTTGCACAATGATAGTGGTATGATTGTTCCCACACAGGGCACATTAACTGGTTGGGCTCATCAAGGCGTATTATTGCTCAATGCCATTCTAACCGTTGAAGAAGGAAAACCAGCAAGCCATGCTGGGCATGGATGGGAAATTTTTACGGATGCTATAATCAAAGCAGTCCTGAATCGTCAACACCCGACAGTTTTAATGTTATGGGGATCATATGCGCAAAAAAAGGTACAACACCTGCATATACACATAGATCCTACGCGTCATTTAATTTTGACAGCAGCTCATCCATCACCATTTTCAGTAACTGGTTTTTTAGGGTGTCATCATTTTTCACAAGCAAATAGATTTTTAAAGAAGCATAATCTGCCAGAAATTAATTGGACTGCTGTGCAATAAGTTATGGCGTATCCTTTATGCACGTGCCGGGCGATAGAATCTATCATAGAGAGGAACAAGAGATTTGTGTTGTTTCTTTTTTTTATCATCTTGAGGTAGTGTGAATTTATTGTCTTTCAATGCTTGCTCTAATCGTTGTGTATCCATAACAAATACGTAATCGTTCACAATATCGACCAATTCATCAACCAAAGGTGTAGCGGTAAGATGCTCTTTGAGCTTTCGCTGGTGCGTTTTAAAAGCTTGAAACAAAGAGCATGCTAGTGCAAGGCGCAAGCCAGATTCAGCCCAATCTACGAGCGATTGTGGTGAGGTAGTCCAAACGCATACATCACAATAGCGATTTCCTACGTCTGCGCCAAGCTCAAGCATCTTTGCAATACAGGGCATGTGGTGCTCTTTCAAGCCACCATTAAGCATCAAGCTATTGAGGGCGTTAAAGTTATCTATTCGACTACAACTATTAAGCTCAAGTCCAGGAATTTGTAAAAGTCGCATGATGTGAGCAGGTTTTGCATCCCAACCGCATTCTTTCATGAGCGGTGTTTTGCTCCAGTACTTTGCATTAGGATTAGCCTTTGATTTTAGTAACAGATTAATGGTAGGGATTGTTCCATCGCGTACAGCACAATGGAGGGCGGTATACGTATCAGTGCATTTAGAATCGCATGCATTAGGATTAGCCTTGAGATCAATTAATCGCTTTACGTGTTCATCATTTTTGCTACGTATCGCTGCAAAAAGTGCTGGGTCAGAACTGCATTGTGTTTAACCTCAGCAGCTTGTACAGGTAGGCAGTGCAACAAGAAAAATATAATCATGGAACCGGTGATGTGTATCATTGAACGACCTTTATATAATTTCAACAAGGTTGTTTGCTATAAAGAAAGATTATACCAGAAGATAGATGTAGTGTAAGTAGGATCAAACCAAGCTGCTCATATTAGTTATGAACTGATAGTGATGACTATCGGAGATGACGTAGGGTCATTTTGGTCAGGAGTGCCGCTTTGATAAGCAGATACGATGTAATAACTATAGGTTACATACGGTTGTCGATTGCCATCATAATATTGTAATGGGCTCGTTGCAGGAACCGTTGCAATAAAATCTGTTAATGCGGCATCACGGTAGAGCTCATAACGTGTGGGTGTAACGCCATTAGTTGGCACTGTCCACGTAATCATGTTCATAAGATTCGTTTGCATAAGAAAAGCGTTCAAAAAGGCCTTTCCATAGCCTGAATATGGTGGAAATAGATTAGACAAAAGAATAGCATTGCCTGTTACCATTCCGTTGGTTCCAAAAGTGCTATCAGGAGATCCATTCATTGTATAACGCACAATGACATACTGTTTATCCCACGAGTAGTGATAAAGCGAGCGCCAACAACAACCTTGCCATTAGCTTGCACGGTTACTGAATTTGCTGCAAGGAACATACCAGAAGGGAGCTGTGTAGTTACTATTCCATTAGTGCCAAATGTAGTGTCAAGAGATCCATCGGTCAGGTAGCGAGCAAGTGCAAAACTCTGTTGACCACCATTCAACAATGCTATTCCCGCAGCAATTATTGCGCCATCGGTTTGTATGGTTGGGCAATAGGCAGATGCTTGCATACCTATGGGCGTTACCACGATGCCACCGCTACCAAAGGTAGTATCGAGAGATCCATCGGGCATATAGCGTACAACAACAAAATGAGTGCCATCAGTTCCTGTTACAACAATAGTATCATCATTTTGCAGCGTTGCCCCATATGCCACACTATCAGTAGCAACGCCAATAGCTGTTGTTACGATACCATTGGTACCGAAAGTATCATCAAGCGATCCATCGTTGTTATATCGCGCAACTGCAAAGTTATTATTATCGGTGCCCGTAGCAAGGATCTTACCATCAAGTTGTACAGCGATACCATAGGCAGCTGTAGTAGTGCTACCAAGATTGGTTAGTACGATGCCATTGGTGCCAAAACTAGTATCAAGAGAGCCATCAGGCATATACCGTACCAATGCAAAGCCAGTATCCCCTTGGCTATTGACGATGGCTGTTCCCGCTTGGATAATGCTACCATCTGCTTGTAGTGCCAAGCCATTGACATAATTCATAGCGCCCCGGCCAATAGGAGTTACGACAATGCCATTGGTACCAAACTTATCATCAAGTGATCCATCAGCATTATATCGTTCCACAATAAAACAACCATTGTCACCGCTGCCAGCGGTAATCATTTGGCCATTTGCTTGTATAGCTACTCTATAATTTGCTGCGCCATTGGTGCCAATCATTGTTGGTATCATACCAGCCATGGTTGGATCAAGAGGTCTTTGCTGAGCCTTGACCATGAATCCTGTAATTAAAAAGAGCAGGATACATTTTTTTTTAATTGACTCCATGGAGTAATGCTTCATACATGTCCTTTGTATGGTGGTTAGTGAACACCTTTGGCAACAATAGATAAGTTGCTTACTTTATAAGTCAAGAATAAAAAACATATATTTTGGGTAGAATTTTCATATAATACCTTCCGTGAAAGTCACCGGTTTTTTGCTTAAAAACGAATATCAACATTTGCCCACACGGAAACAACACTTGCTGTATTGCTATTTGTAGCATGTTCATATGACGCATTGAGGCCCAGGTCTACCTGATCATAATGATAACCGATTGAACCAAATACTGCATTTGAAAAAGAAGCTGCTTGTGCACCGCTGCAGATATTAATGTTATTTGCAGTTACCAGTGTGTATGATGCATCGCGTGGCATTTGATACTGATTTGGATACACGCCTTGAGAAATAGTTGCAGTGCTTGAGGTGGTGACCGTAACCGGTGTTGGATTGTTCAGCTGCGCAATCCCTACAAGATCAGCAATGCCAACTTCGGGAAGTTTTATCCATGGGCATACGCGTTCTGCTTGACGATACCACAAGTTGTAACCAAGTTCAAAGTTGACAGTGCACAGTTCAATGTGCCCGGCTACAAGGAGATCAAACGAGCTGCGCGGTGTAACCTCTGTTCTAAACGTGAGATCATTGATAGCAGGGAATGGATCGGCATCTGCAGTAGGTGTGGTGAATAACATGTAACGCGACCATTGGCCATTTGGGGTCATATCAAAAGATCTGGTTTCTGTTCCTTTAAAGCCATAACGCCATTTTGAGTTCGCCATACAGCGAAAACCGATCACCGATGCACATATCAAATGACTTTTCAGCATTAAGACCAAGCCCCAGTTGTGCGTGATTTGATCCAACAAGTGGTTCAAACAGATAGAACGCTTTTGATCCATGTCCTGTGGGTACGCCTATTAATCCATAGACATCCCCGAAGAATGATTCGTCATCACACAGCGTAAAATTTTTGAGCAGTTTTATCTGTATATCATCAACGCCGCCCTTTGATTGTGCGCCGCAAATTTTCCCATAGCACATCTGGGGGTTTGCAAATGCTTGTGTGAGTGTGGTCAGTCCCGGTACTTGTCCAAGGTCACCAGAAGAAATATTTGTCTCGCATATACGCATATTGTTTTTTCTGCCAACAAAAGCAGTGTTTATAGTTAACGCAAAATCTGCAGGCAGCATCCATGCAAAATAGAGCATAGCACCATATGTTCTTTGCACAGGGCTGAATGATAGCATTGAAGAATAGAAAGTATCAGGAGCAGAAATAACTTGGAACCATAGAGGATCGATGTTCCCGTGAACCATCTTCTTGCACATTCGTGGAGCATAGTGATTGATGTCTGAAATATTTTTTTATAGAGGCGCCAACTGTTTGTGTGTAATAGTGTTTGACTGAGAACAAAAATCTAAGATCATCCATATGTAGTGATATTCATCAAAAATAAGTGCATCTTCATACATCGGGTTATACGCTATTTGCCGTGGCA
>CAWEPS010000017.1:0-21395 GCA_963811005.1 uncultured bacterium | reverse complement strand
ACGTGGCTATTGGCACATTCAAATCCCTACACACTTCAGTAGCCGGTTTACCACCCTTATACAGGCTTACCGCATTAAATTTAAACTCTTTATCATACCGTCTATGAGCCATATTATCCCTTTTATGGTTATATATATCTAGTAATACAGCTCGAATTCGAAGTGTCAACTAAAAGGTAGCAGATTCAGGGTGTGCTTTTACGCCTTCATAAATTGACTGAATCCAATCCTTTTGATGCTCGCCAATAGTTAGGGCAGTTGATAGATTCGCATCGAAAATTATACCAAATATCTTACAATTATTTTGACTAACAAATTCAATCACTTCTTTTGCAGAATGACGCAAATATTCCTTTTCCTTATCTCCATATATTTCTTCAAGTTTGGCTAACGTTAGTTCATCTAACACTATGGCAACAATTGCTTCATAGTTGATAGTACTCATTGCGGATTGAGGTATCTTGAATTGGCCAGATTCATCTAAGAAAATATGCATGTTTTCCTCTAATTAAAACTTATGTTCCATCCTTATTAAGTCGTGCAAGCTATTGCATAAGATTCCTGTGAGCTTGTTCGAGCGATCTTGCTAAAATACAAGCAACAGAGGGACTTACTTTTCCAGTTTGATATGATAATTTTTTCCGTGTTTTTTCAATAGATGCAACTAAGTTTTGTCCGTCCACTAATGAGATGGGTTTATCCTTAGCAAATTCATAACTATCAGGACCATAACTGCTCGTTGTAACAAGAATGCCCTTATTTGCGCCTTCATTAACAAGAGTTCCATAAAGATCTCTTACTGCCGCAACATCTACTGTTCTATTATATCTTTTTGCTTGTAGAACATATTTGCCGCCTTTTAAAGGGTCTGGGTCAAACATAATGGCGTCGACACCGCGATCTCTTGATGCACAGGTCACTTTGACTTCAATGCCTTTATTGCCAAATTCCCATTCGAATAACTGACGTACCAAATGCTCAAAATCATCCCAAGGCATTGTTGCTAGATTAGCCTCGGGATCTAAAGAGTCGCTTACACTTCTACCTTCTATTATTCTGCGATCATTCATATTTAAAGTAAAAATAGGTTTAATAGCGGTTGTATTTTCAATTGATGGGGTAGAAATCCCTTTAAGATATCTAAAACATGCTTTTGGTTCGATGCGATCTATCTGAAGGGTTAGAAAATCATCCTTAGAAGATTGTAGTGAAGCAACAATGCCTTTTTTAGGCGCTCCAGTCGCGGGATCAAACCAATTTTGTTTAACGTTTATTGCGATAAGATCAATGTTGTTGTTAATATCGGACTTTGCTACAAGGTATGCTGCTCTGATGCAAAGGCTGTATAATATCTCTTGTTTTAGCTTACTTTGTTCTCTTGCTGATATTTCAACCCATTCACTTCCATATCTTTTCTTTTTTAATTTTACAATCGATGTTGAAGTCAAATCAGGAGCTTCTAATTCAATCAAAATGATTCGGCTGTCAACTTCATAAAAGATTGAAATATTTCTTTGAAGAATTTTTGGTAAAGCATATTTTAATAATGTCAATTTAGTAACTTCTTCTATGGCAGTTTTTTGATCAAGCGCGTATGCTTCTTTGAGCTTATTTGATCGCTTGATATCGTTATTAAGGCTTGATATTTTTTTCTGTATTTTTTTAACTCTATCAGCGTAATGCTTATCATTCAGAGTTAGTAAGTCAGATGAAATTGTGGGTATCGGTTTGTCTGATGAATTAAGCAAGTTTACTCCATAATGCCCTTGCAGATGTTTTATGGAAAGCAATGATTTAATTTGCTCTACCGAAATTGCTCTTGAGGGTAATATTCTATGATAAAAATCTTCTTCTTCATGCTGTGCTGGTTCAAAAATGCCGCCTAATTCGGAAAGTTCCTCTATTTTCCTCTCTACGAAATTTAGAGTTTTTTCAATTTTGGAAAAATCATCTTTTTCTGTATTGGACTTTAATGTTTGATCAATGAAAGATTCAAGCGATTTTTTAGCGCTTGTTACACCAGGATAAGATAAGATCCATAGCATAATTGCGAAAAACAAGATTATTAGAATCACTAAATCTAACATGATATTTTTTCCCTAATACCTTCCCAATACTGACAATAATCACAATCTTGCGTTAAAGGCGGGATGTTATTGGATTGGAGGCATGTATAAGCATCCATAATCTTTGTATCAACCCATGAATCATCGCCGATATATGGTAGTACTGAAATCTTAAAATCAAGTCTCTTATCAAAACGCTCAACATTTTTTATACCGTTGCAGTAAACGAAATAGGCGGTATTGGAAACAGCAAAGCCATTTTTACGTAGAAGCCATTGATAAATCTCTGCTTGCCGCTTGTAACCAATTTGCCAGTCAGCATCTAGACCAACATCCCCGATCTTCGATGTTGCTTTATAATCGACGAGAATTAATTCTTGAGTGTCTTGATCAATCCAGATATCATCCACGCCGCCATGCATTAAAATGTTAGTGTTTGGCACACAATATTGAACGCCTGCATGCAAAGATTGGCGCCAGGCATCCATATTCTCATGTTGGAATGGCACAGCATTAATATTGTTTTCAATGCACAGAGGATGAGGTTTTTGCAAAGAACGATACATATCAAATTCTTTTTTTAATAGATCATCAACTGCGATGTTTAAAGAAAATGGATATCCATCAGGGCGACCTACACCAAGTCGACGATCAATATAAAAACAGCGTTTACATTGCATAAAGAGTTCAAGCTTGCTGCGGCTAAGTTTAAATGACTTGGTTGCTGCAGGATCGTAAATATTGCGTTTTCTTTGAGCATTGCCTTTAAAGTTTTCATTTTTCGTTTGTTCAAAGAGAGCATTTTGATTTTGAGGACGGACATTCTTAAAATTGAATATCCTGTGTAATCTCTTAAATAGGCGTAGCATGGAAAAATCCCCCATATGATCAAATGAATGTTTGTATAGATATCATGGTAAGATAGATGAGAATAAACGCAACAGCCCTACTTTTCAGGTTTAATCTGGTTCAAATTATAGTCCTCGAGCCAATCCACGGAATCTAATTGATCCCTGCTGTTCGCACCACCAAACGCTTTTCAGGTTAAATTTCTCTTGCATTCCCATTCAGTCATGCTATTCTATCGCGCTATACAATCAAAATGTACTCAATAATAAGAAAGAGAGCATGCAATGAAACATACACAGCAGACATATCTGTCTTTGACCCGGTGCTCTTTATCGTACTCAATCCTCTCTGTGATCGCGTAACGATCAAAAGAATCCCAACAATAACCTCCATTTCAGAATTTTTGATGGCCATGTGCCATTATGAAGCAATTTTTTTAGTAGATGCTGATTTTGTTCAGCATTCTCGATTGAAGTATTAATGATGAAGAAAAATCGTTGCACATTAGTTATTGAACAATCTCCTCCTCCTTCTCTTGTTCTGTCCATTCAAGAGTGCCGCAAAGTCGTTGATTTTTTCAGCGTACTCATTGTGATTGATAGAAAAGAGAAGAAAGCAAAAAAAGCAAAGAAGAGTAATGGCAAGGGCTCGGCATGTTCCGGGCCTTGTTGCTTACATACATTTTTAGCAAAAGGCATTGATTATTGCCTCAGCCTTGCACGATTTGTTATACATTGGTTGTTATAGTCTGAATCGATCAAGGAGATTTATGAAGCATATGACCTACTCTGCAATTATGTGGCATCATTTTATTAAGCCTCTTATTAAGGCTTTGATTTTTATAGTGTTTTTATTTTTCGTTGATTATAGTTTGTTTCAGTTTGAACCAGAAAAATGGCAAATTAGATCACCTCATTTTTGGAGATGGTTTTCATTTGCCTTCGTATTTATAATGGGCATTGTAGATCGCACTTATATAGAATTGGCATCGATAAAATGGCCCAATATGTCTGGTATTGTCAAAGCTTTAATTCGCTTATTGATTGCAAGTACGCTCATAGGTTTTTATTGTTATATATTGCATTATTTCCCGGTTTTATCGCAACCGCTGGGGATTGTTATTAGTATCGGAGCACTGCTTACTGTTTACTGCGTGATATATGTGGTCAACAATGAAAGGTTCAAATCTGAGCGAACTAAGACATCGTAAAGATTCTTGTTTTTTGTGCGCTGCTGCTTTATCTTTAAGCACGTTTGAACAATCTTATTGCAATCAGGGCGCATCATGGTCGACACAATCATCCTTTTGATTCCGCAGCATATGTTTCAGATCATGGAGCCGGAGCGATTCAGTCCATCAGCTCAGTGGGCATTGCAGCGTCTCATTAAAGCTTCCTATTTATCAAAGCAAAATCCCACCAAAAAAGAATTGCTGCGCGGTATCTATAAACCGCGCTTAACGTTAGCATCGCGCCCTAATCGGTTTGGCGTGCATGAAATTCTGCTTAAAGTTGAATTGTCGCTGCCAAAATTAATCTTTGGGAACAACTTCTCTGAACTCCAGTACAAAGACATGCAAGAAGTTATACGCAAGCTTGCGTTGATTTTGCATGAAATGGGAGTGAGCATTGAGCAGGATGCCTTAACGCAAGCGCCCGTGTCAGTCATTCACTATGCAAAGAACATTCCTTTAACCGATGGTTCAACGCCGTATCACTACATTAAAAAGATCAAAGAAGCGAACGTAAAACTCTTTATGGATGTTAATAAAACAGATTATCGCAATGAAGGGCACAGCTATCGCTGGCATTGCAATTCGTATGAGATTGTGTTTTATGACAAGATCAAAGAACTTGAAAAGGGGATGCTCAGCAGCAAGCGAGCGCTTGAAAAAGATCATGAGCTCCAAGTAGATCTGCTTAACGCGCTGCAGAAACGCACCAAGAAATTTGAAGTGCTGCGCATGGAGGTGCGGTTAAATAAGCGCAGAAAAATTAAGCATCTTTTGAGCAAGCTTGGCATTACAAACGATCTAACGTTTAAAAAGCTCTGCAAACCGTCGATAGCAAAAAAGATTTTGCTTCATTATATGGATGAGCTTGAAAGCAGGCGGCCACCGCTACTCAGTTATAAGCCAGCAAGCGATAAGGCACTTCTTGTTGAGCTGATGCTGAATAATCCAGAATTGTCAGTTAATCGGATCATTCAGGCCTATGGGCTCAAAAAGATCATGGATGACATGGGCTTGCGGGAGCTACGGGTTCTTTTTGCTCGTTATAAGGAAAGAAGCTGGTATCGCCTCATGGGCGGTATGAATAAGCTCAAGTTATCCAATGTACAGAGTCCGATTTCGAAGATGAGAGAGGAAATTGAGCGGTTCAAGGCAATGAAGATGCCGAGGCTATAGGGGAGAAAGGGCATAGGCTTTCCTGTTTAAGGAAATTATTTTGCGCCTGCATCAATAAGCATTTTTTCTATCTCTTTGCGATTGTTATAACGTGCAATCATTAAAGGAGTCCATCGTTTAAATATTGGATCCGGCAAATTAACATCGGCATCGTTTTGTAATAATAAACGTACCATATTGGGGAGGTTAAGAATAATGGCATAAGCGAGTATTGTATTATTTCGAACATCATTGGCCGGATGGAGAAACATTTCATCACTGATACCAGCGGTATCGAGCGATTCATTTACATTCGCCCCGGCATCAATTAAAAGTTGTGCTATAGCAGATGAATTATTTGCAATAGCTACAGCCAAAGGAGAAAAGCCGTGGTGAGGTTGATCATGTGCAACTAAAAAATTAACATCAATGCCTCGTGCAATTAACTGCTTTACTTGATTGAGGTCATTATTTTTAATCGCACAAATAATGTTTGCTTTTAAAGGGCCTATCTCACGCTCAAGCCATTCAAAATCGCATATTTTAGCCCATTTTGTAGGATGGATGAGACTTTTTAACTGCGTACTGTGCCATTTTCTTTCTTTGTACATTTTAAAAGTGATGATTGTAGCAGTTATAAAAAATATTAAGATGCCGAGATAGATGGGTGGTCTTTTCATAAATTGCCTCTAAGGTTTGCACTTTTTTTGTACTATAGCTTAATGTATGTTATTGGATCAAGCTTTTGTATACGTTCTATTGCTACGTTTACAATGCCTTACTAAGTTCCGTTCGACTGGCCTGTCCGCCTTAGCTTTTACTACTTTTGCAATGCATCGTTAGAAAAAGCGGTGGCCGGATAAGTAAAAATCCACTATCCTTTGCTCATCAAAAAACTTACACCATCGAAGGAACTAAATCATGAAAGCAATTCTCATCGCCCGCGTCAGCACAGAAGAACAACGAGAAGCAGGAAATTCACTTCCCGCTCAAGTCAGTCGTCTTGAAAAATATTGTCAGAACAAAGGCTTTGTCATACTGCAAATCTGCAGCTTTGATGAAAGTGCCTATACCAACGATCGCTCTGAATTTGATCGCATCATCGACTTGATTCTTGATCAAAAAGAAAAGATTGTCGTGTGCTGCGATAAAGTAGACCGGCTTTCGCGTAACGTTTTTGATAAACGAATTTCACTCCTTTATGAAAAAGCATTAAGGATGAAATTGAATTACATTTTATTTCCGATGGGCAGATCATCAACAGCCGCATATCCGCAGTAGAAAAATTCCAATTCAGTATCAGTTTAGGACTTGCCAAATATTATTCAGATGCCATTAGCGATAATGTGAGGCGTGCGAAGAACAAAAGCTTCGCAAAGGAGAATGGCTTTCAAAAGCGCCATTTGGTTATAAAAATATTAGACGTCCAGATGGTAGCACTGATATCATCGTTGATGAATATCAAGCGCCGATTGTAAGACAGTTGTTTGAGCTGTATGCTACCGGCGCCTTTTCCATGGAACTTTAATATGCAAAACTTAAAGAAGAACATGGCATTAATTGGCCACAGGCTATTTGGGCAAGGTGCTCAACAATCATTTCTATTATGGCGTCATGGTCGTCAACGGCAAATACTATCCCCATCGTTATCCTCCCATTATCATCAAGATTTGTTTGAGCAAGTGCATAAAGGTTAGAGACGGCTTTAATAAAAAGCAATTCAAATATCGCTGGCCTTCCCTATATTTATCGCGGATTTATGCGATGTGCTCATTGCGGCTTCAGCTATAACGCCTGAAAAGCACAAAGGCTTTGTCTATTACCATTGCACCCAATATAAAGGTAAGCATGGCGCCAAATGGTTGCGCGAAGAAAAGATTACAGAACAAATTGGGGAAGTGTTTAAATAATTGAAGGTTCCCGAGGATATCATGAACCAAATCATTGAGACCATGAGCGAAGTGCATCAAAATAAAATGGAATTTCATAACAAGGAATTTGATAAGCTCACGCCCGAACAGAAAATTTGACCAAAATGATGGATAATTTATACATGGATAAACTGAAGGGGAGTATTACTGAGAGCGAGTATGACAGATTTTACGAATCAATTGAGAGAAAAAGCACCGATATTAGCATGTCGACTCAGCTCGTTTGCAGGAAGCAGAAGATAACTACTATATCACTGCAAAATACGTACTAGATCTCGCTAATCGCGCATATGAATTATTTGTTGAGTTCTGAAGTTGAAGAAAGACGTCAATTAATTAAGCTGTTACTTTCGAACCTTAGTATTGAAGACGAAAATATCGTCTACGACGTACAAAAACCGTTTGATTTGCTCCTAAATGCCACCGATTGTAAACGATGGCGGGGCTGACGAGACTCGAACTCGCGACCTTCCGCGTGACAGGCGGACGCTCTAACCAACTGAGCTACAGCCCCAGGTACGAACTATTTGAAATTATGGCTCCTCGGGCAGGACTCGAACCTGCGACCCAACGATTAACAGTCGTTTGCTCTACCACTGAGCTACCGAGGAACAAATTTCAACTTGTCACACCTGAATATATCTGCCGACCAGCTGTACCTTAACTAGACTGGTGGGCGGTGCAGGACTCGAACCTGCGACCCCCAGTTTGTAAGACTGATGCTCTACCAACTGAGCTAACCGCCCTTTTATTCAAAGGGAACGATCAAAATTGTAGAGTAAAATAGAGCGAAAGTCAAAGAGATTATGCTAAATTGCATGATTAATTATCCACCTCTCTATACGATCTACAAAAAAGCCGTCATACTAATGCTCATTAAACAGATGTAACGCACATATACCCTAGATATCAATACCCTGGAAAGTGGCCAATTATGGGAATTTTTAGTTTTATAAAAAATATGTTGATCGTACTTATATTTCTCTATTGCGCACCTTCATTGGTGGAGAGCATCAGCGCCCGCTATAGCAGCATCTTTATGCCAAAACCACATGTTGGGGTTATCCCGCTCAAGGGCGCATGCGCCAGCGCTGATTTTTACCTGGACAGCCTTCATGCCTTTTTTGAAGATCCTGATATTAAAGCAATTTTAATTGCTGTAGAATCAGTCCAAATCCCATCGGGTAGCGCTGCTACCCTGCACAACGATCTTGTGCTCCTGAAAAAAAAGTACCCAAAACCGGTTGTTGTATTTATAGAAAACATGTGCACGGCAAGTGCCTATTATAGCATCTGCGCAGCCGATTACATTATTGCCTCTAGCGGAGCACTTATTGGCGGCATTGGCGCTCCCATACCGTTTGTACTCACACCCGCTGCCAATCTTGAAACACCTATTACCGACTACCATGCAACACTTGCACCCGGCCAACGAGCAAATCTGTATGATGCTGCCCAGGATATCGAGCAGCAGTGCATAGCAACTATAGCTCATGATCGCAAACTATCTCTTGCTCATAGTGCCTCATGGGCCAATGGCAAATTATTCTCAGGCAACCAAGCCCTGGCTCTTGGGCTTATAGATGCCATAGGCTCTACCTGTACGGTACGGACTATAATCGAAGAAAAAGCCCTTATAGAAGGTGATATAGAGTGGATTAAGCCATCACCAGCGCAAGCAACGTTAACTCACTTTATTAAGAATCTTTACGCTGATACTCGTTCAATGTTTGATCCTGATGCATCATCTGCTTGTGGCTGTTGAGCTGGCTCTTGTAGTGGCACAGTCTCCAGCATGCCATGCGACTGCTCAACTGCCCCATTATCCGCCATTGCAGCCACAGGCTCATGCGCAGCAGGCATATCTGCTGGATGTTGAAGCATCGTATCGCACGCAGGAGCATTGCACACTTGTTGCGTTTGGACTATAGTCTGGTCTGCTGAGTGATGATCGCGTAAAGGCAGCGGTGCTGGATCAATTCTTTGCGGCTTTGCAGCCTTATGCACTAATGCGCATACCTGATCCGATACCAAGGGGACATCTGGTGCGTAGGTGATAGTTTCATTACCCTTTTGCAACAGATAACAGTAATCAATCTCACGAAGATTGACCATTGGTTCTGCCACAATATCGTATAAAAGATCATTGCGACGATACGATTTAATAGTACCTAATGCAAAACCGCGAGGAAACACTAACCCATCGCCGGTAGAAAGAATCATATCCCCTTCTTCAACGGTGGCAAGATGGCTTACGTGCAATAATGTTGATTTGTTATCCTCATTATTGCCTGCATAAATGCCACTTGCCTTAGTGCCCGCGCAATAGGCAGATACCTTACACGCACGATCAGTAATTAAAAGCACTTTGCAATAATAGGGGTATACTTCCGTCACTTTACCAATAAGATGATTTTTATATACGGCAACCATATTCTTGGTAATACCCTTAGATGCACCCGCATCTACAATAAAAAAATGTGATTGGGCAGCGATATTGCGTACCAATACTTGCGCAAGAAATGCTTGTGAGCAATGGTATCGTTGCTTAAAATCAACAAGCTCTTGTATATCTGCTTTGTAATCCAATAAACTTTGCAACTGAATAACGGTCCCGGCAAGCTCCTGCTTTTCTTGCTCAAGCTGCTTGAGCATTGCTGCGTACTGCTCAGCCGTATGGCGCCGCTCAAACCAGGCCTTGACCGGCGTTACACATGATCGCTGCATAACAAGAATAGGGTATACAAGATACGATGTTATCTGCTGGATCATGCCCGGAGCAACTATAAAAAAATTAGTTGTCATCAGTATAATTACCGCCGCAATAAGAGCGCCCATAGCCATAGTGCGTCGCACCAAACCCTTATTCATGATCTCATCCTATCAAACGAGTAAGCTCCTGTTTTACTTCATCTATTGACTGAGAAACCACCAGATGTTGGCGTAGTTTTGATGCCTCTGGCAAGCCTTTTAAATAAAAAGGAAGGTGTTTTCTGAACATGTATAACCCACGCATACCATAAAAGTCTACTAATTCTTCTAAATGTTTATGCGCATAGGAAAAAACCGTTTTGATATCTGCTGCATAGGCATTACCTCGCGCATGTTCTTGCATCTCATGTAATTTCCAAGGCTTTGCCCAAATACCACGACCTATTAAAAATCCATCAACACCTGTCTGCTCATATACTAATTGCGCTGTTTTAAAATTAACCACACCGCCCGAAATAATAACCGGAATGGAAATCTCTTTTTTAACTTGCGCAGCGAGGGCATAATCTGGCCTGCCTTCAAACTTTTGTGTTTGTAGCCGTGGATGTATGGCCAGGGCATCAACGCCGCAATCCTGTAAAAGTTTGGCCACTTCTACCGCATTGCACTGTTTAAACCCCGCACGAATTTTAACCGTAAAAGGAATCGGAATCGATTTTCGCAACAGGGTCACAATAGCTTTAAGGCGCGGCAAATCAGCCATAAGCGCAGATCCCGATCCAGAGCCGACCACATTTTTTGCCGGGCATCCAATATTAAGATCGATACAATCAACACCCCGTGCAAGAATTTTTTCACATGCCTGCTCAATATTAGTAAGCGCATTAGCTGAGATTTGATAATTGAGCGGACGCTCTATTTGCTCAAACTTCAATGCTTTTTCACCACTCTTATCATGCGCAACGCACGCAACATGACGCATCTCAGTATACAAAAGCTCAGAGGGTGAAAATTCGCGTACCAATTTGCGAAAAGGAGAATCGGTAATACCATCAAGTGGACCTCCAATAAAGCGAGGAAACTCTCGATTACCAATTTTAATTTTTTCTTGCCAAAAACTCATATAATCCTCTTATTCAAAACCTTTTGGATGCATGGTATGCCATGCCGTTGCTTGTTCGTAGGCATATGCCGTTTGCAATAACAGCTCCTCAGAAAGATCGGGACCTACCAATTGAAATCCTATAGGCAACTGATCTTTAGTAAACCCACACGGAATACCTAATGCTGGAATGCCAGTCAAATTAGCAGAGCAGGTAAAGTAGTCTTGCAAATCCATCTGGAGTTTATCAACATCAAATGCACCAAACTTAAATGCTGGAATTGGATGGGTTGGCATAACTAGAAGATCAACATCTTGGAAAGTTTTCAAAAACTCTGCGCGCATTAAGCGTTGCACCATTTTTGCATTGTTATAATAGGCGTCTGCATGCCCCACAGAGAGCACATAGTTACCAATCATAATACGGCTTTTAACTTCTGGCCCAAAGCCATCATGGCGCGTTTTAAAATACATTTGGGAAAGCGTCTTTGCGTCACGCGCACGCAAACCATACCGCACGCCATCAAAGCGTGCCAAATTAGATGCTGCTTCAGCGCGACTTACAATAAAATAAACCGCCGCACTATAATCCATTGTTGGCAATTTTACTCGTTTAATCGTAGCGCCTAATGATTGCAACTGTGCTATTGCCTGCTCAAGCGCCTTGGCCACTTCTGGATCAATGCCGTGCGCCGATATCGCGTTATCTACCACACCGATTGTTAAACCTTCTTTGAGCTTGCCTGTTAGGTTCTTGGCATAATCTTTTGGCTGGACTGGCAAACTGGATGAATCTTTATGATCATGGCCTGCAAGCATGGATAGAATAAGAGCATTATCTTTAACGGTACGTGTCGCTATACCAATTTGATCGAGTGACGATGCGTAAGCAACCAAACCATACCGGGAAATCAATCCGTAGGTTGGTTTTAATCCTACAATGCCACAAAATGCTGCTGGTTGGCGCACAGAGCCACCCGTTTCAGACCCCAATGCCCATGGCACTAGACCCGCAGCAACTGCTGCTACAGAGCCGCTACTTGAACCCCCAGGAACTCTACTGGCATCCCATGGATTTTTAGCTTTATAATAGGCAGATGTCTCACCCGATGAACCCATAGCAAATTCATCCATATTCGCACGACCTAATAAAAGAGCTCCCTGCTGCTTAAGGCGCGCCGATGCTGTTGCATCATACGTTGCGGTGAACCCAGTCAGAATCTTTGATCCACATGTCAATGCACGATCTTGCTGTGCAATGTTATCTTTTATAAGGCCTGGAATACCGTATAATGGTCCATTTGGTTGAGAAGCCGCAAGCACTGATGCTGCATCAAAAACCTCTAATGCTGAGCCCAGCTGATTATCATACCGCGTAAAACGTGCGCCATAGAAATCAAGCAGCTCAGCTGGTGATATTTTCTTGGTTCGTAATGCTTCTTGTAACTCGGAAATCGTTGCAAATGCTAATGAGTTCATAATCTGCCTTTTACTCTAATCTATCACTAATTGCTCTCTAAAATGCGCGGCACAACAAAATAATGCTCTTCTGCTTGCGGAGCTTGGCCTATAATTGGTTCTGGATCTGTTGGGATAACGATATCATCACGAAAAATGTTGACTGCTTTATGTGGTAACTCATCTACGCGAGCAGCTATGTCATTTACTCGCTCTGCATAGCTCAATACACTCTCAAGCTGTTGCACAAGAGGTGCAATTTCATCCTCATGCAACTCTATATGCGATATACGCGCTATTTTTATAACTTCTTCTTTAGTAATTTTTGCCATCTATTTTCCCCAGAGTCTAGTAGCGGTTGGACGGTTAATTGGCCGTTTTCCAATCCTCACCACGGAATCGATTAATATACACAATGTTCATGAGCGCATTGCCAATATAGAAAGAGCCATAGATAAGCACTAGTTTAACTCCCATATCTTCAATTGCCAGCTGTGATAACAGATAGGATACGGGGATAAAATAACAGGTACACACAATAAGCCGAACCATCATCACAAGCCGCACATTTGCAACACCACGCAATGCTCCTGATAAGACCAACTGTAACACATCAAAAAGAACTAGTATACTCAGAATAGGGAAGATACGCGCAGCCACCACCGTAAAGTCTCCTTTGCGATCAAATAAGCTAATAATAGAGGTGGCATACCATGAAAAGACAAACAAAATGGCACACACAATGGTGGATGTTAAAAAAATAATCTTTTTTATATTACTCTTAATACCCTGCCAATTCTGCTTGCCATAATCATTACTCACCAATAAGGTAATGATCTGGGCAAACGCTATAGCGGGCACCAGCGCAAACCGCTCCATATCTTTAATAACGCAAAAAGTAGCCACGCCTTTTGCACCCATCGGCTTCATCATCTTCAAAAGCCATATATACGCAAACGCCAAGGTTGCCTTATCAAGCATCACAGGAAGGCTTAACTTTAATAAATCTTTCCATTGGGCCTTGTCAGAAAATACGCTAAAAAGATCGATACTGTATTTATGATAGCTCTTATTCATGAGCACGTATCCAATAACTAAAGAAAGCATCACTGCATATTGAATAATGGACGCAATAGCAGAACCATTAAGTCCCAATTTAGGTAGGCCAAAATGGCCAAGAATGAGGGCATAATCAAAGAATAAGAAAAGTGAAATACCAACAATCAAAATAAACATTGGAGCTTTAGTATTTTTAACACCCCGCAAAAAGCCCGTAAAGGCAAAGAATATAAACATTAATAAAACGCTAACGGCACGCAATCGTAAAAATGGAACGCCCAGTGCTATCATCTCTTGAGGGACATACCATTGGTAGATCCAGTAGGCACCTGTATACAGGATCGTTGCAATAGTCATACCAATAATACAGGTTACCCAAAAAGCATCGCGCAGTGCCCTGCCTGCCTGTACAAATTCTCCTCGTCCATTGTATTTACCACTCAATACGATAGTACCTACAGCAAAGGCCTCTGCTACTTTAATAATAAGATGCAAAAGATTATTGGTTGCCCCGAGCGTGCCATACAAAGCCGTTGATTCTAGCAAGCCTATAAAATAGCCATCAAGCCACACAGGAACCGAGTAGAGTAATAACGATGCAATATATTCAGGAATAAAATAACGAATAATACGGCTATAACTTTCCCCATGAACTACATCGGTAATGCCGGCTATGTAACTAGCAACTAAGCCTTTTTTCATGGTATTTCTCCTTGACCTATTATCTGGACACAGTACTAACTTTTTTAACCGTAATAACTCTTTTCATATGCATAATCAACCACTATAACGGCATAGAAGAGCTGTTTTGTATGATTATACAACAATTTCAAGGAACATTAGCGTAGCAAAAACAAACCAATCCCGTAACAAAAACCTACAAAAAAAAGAGACCCCTTGAAAAGGAGTCTCTTTGTATAAAACTAGTCTTTAGAGTACCTACTATGTGCGTTTGCCATCATCCTTCTTTGATGTTGCCGCACCTGGTGAAGACTTGTCAACACCTGGGGCTGACATAAATGTTTGTGCCCGCGGGCGCGCGAAATGTTCATCGCGTGGACTACCACCTAATCCCTTTTTTGATGTACCAGATGTTGGTCGTGGCCCTGCACCTGCCCATTCATTATGAGATGATGAGTGCGAGGATGATTGTCTTCTGTGGTCTGTCGGAATATCATTAAATGTTACCTGAACATGGTCCCCAGTAAAAAGAAACATCGCTCCTCCGTAATGCTGTGGTGCTCCAGAAAGAGCTCTTTCTAAATTCGGCGTTGTGCGTCGTGGCGAATCGGAAAGCATTGTACGATGTTTGGCAACATCAATAAGCACCCCTACTGGTACCGGCGCTGCATCTGGCATATCTTGATCCAAGCGCGTTACTGAACGCTCCACTGGTGTACCCATAGTGCCTGGTGAACGCCAGCCACCACCTGCAGATACCGCCCGCTCGTTAGGAAATTGTCCTGGTAAAAGATCAGCATGTACTACTGGTTGCTGATATCCCTGTGCCACTACCGCTGCGGCAGCTACTGGTGCCGCCACCATTGGTGCTGCTACGAGTGCCACAGGCTGTTGTGGTTGTGCAGCTGAATGCGCTATACCAATACCGGCATCCGGTTGAATTTCCACCACACTATTTTTTTTGCTGCCACAACATTTTTTGAACATATCGCAGGCATAATTCATAGATGCAACAGTCATTAATGCTATAGCCATAACCATAGCTTTTGTTATATATTTCATAATAAAATCCCCCTCTACTAAATTAACACATTTTTTTACTGTTACCCATCAAGCGGCACAGAACTCTTATTGTCTGCCTTATCAGCAACACGAGAAACTATCAATGATGGTGAACCTGCATATATCATTGTTACTGGTGTTGTCATATGCACAGTATCTGATAACCCCATCAGATGCTGCGCACCAGCAATACGAGCTGCTCTGCGTGCTGCAGTTTCTTGAGCATGTTGCGCCCTTGATAGTTCGATATTTGTTGGCTGATCATCCTTTTCTTGTCATCACCTCTTTGCTCACTGCGCTTTAAATGCTCTTCTTTCATGAGCTCTAGCACTGTAATCTCGCGCGTTAAACGATTGAGTCTTTCTTGTAATGCAGCAAACGAATTTGGCGCGCTTTCTGGTTGGATATTTGCAAATGATAGTGCCTGCTCCTGCTGCTCTCGACTATGCTGCTCATACTCGGACAAAACACGTCGTGGACCTTTATCAGACGGCGAACCATTATAAATAGCAACCGGCCCATTAAACGTTGCTCCCGTTATGATGACCCCACCTGCGCCATTATTTTCTCTGGCGGCTGATGCCTGTGATCTCATGCGACCAGTAGCAACGCCCGGTGGCGTACTTTCTGGACTGCTTATATGTATATGTGGTGCTAGCGCTACTGCAGCACCACCCTGATGTGCACCTGCAGGCATCCCCGCACCATTACCTTGTAATGGCACAGCATTATGAGCACTGTGTGCAATTCCTGCGTTATTCATACCGGCCCCGCCAGCTTGCTGCGGGCCTGCAGCCCCAACCGATAATGTCTGCACCTTGTTGGTTGGCCAACATGATGCAAATGGCTTACAGCACGATAACCATGATGATTTTTCAGTTGCAAATACTGATACTCCACTAACAAGCAGTACCATAATCGCTTTTATTATAACCTTACTATACTTCATACGTTCTCCTTTTTATAGACTATCACGTTTACCTGGCGCAGCTGCACTATGTGCAGCAGATTCTTCTTTCTTGAGCGCCTGATTTTTATGCGCACTCACATCGGCTGAATTGCGACGTGATGCTATTGAACTACCTGAAACTGATCTGCCTGCTGCTGACGTTGATACATGTCGCTTATGATTAGCAAAAGATTTTATTCTGACTGGCTTATCCATATCTTTTCTATTGAGCATGCTTGGTTGCGCTAAACTATCTGCTCTCAACCCCTGCAAAACTCCTTCATACCGCCAACAAAGCTGCCAGTCATGCTGATTAAGCTTGCCCAATCCTTCTAACATGCTTGGTGCACTATGGCATCGTGTAATGGGATAGCGTTTTCTTTGGTTCAGAGCGGGTAGCGGCAAAGCCTCTTTCTGATCATCATAATCCATTACTTCTATACTAGAGCAGCTTGGAATTGATGCGTGTGATACCGATCTTGAGATGTGCCGTTGATTATTGCCCAGATGTTGTTTATGATCATCTCCTGCGCTACCAGCTGGAGCACTCATGCGCCCTGTTGGCTTTGATGCTTGCTGTGATTGCACCCTAGCTGGTTCACTGTTATGGCTTGCTAAAGAGCGTGGTTGAGCTTGAGCTCTTGTGGCAACCGGTTGCTGTGGAGTGGCCAGTGATAGGTATGATACCTCCGGTACTGCCGCTATAATGCTATCAAGCCGTTGAGCGTGTGCCTGGACTGATCTTGAATCGACAAAGTCTACTTTACCACTAAAGGCTTGTACAAAAGCTCTTGATCCGGCATGAATTGGCTCAAATGATTGTTGCTGTGGACCAGGCAATGGCCTGGTAGCCTCACCAAACAAGCTGGCATCTTCAAATACAGCCCTCACAGACCGATTATTTCTCATTGGCTGCACCGCTGTAGGCTGATTACAACATAAAAACAGATTACATGCCTGTGCAAAAGCCGTACCCAGAACCAACAGTATCCCTGCTAGTATTGACATATGTTTCATAATTTCCCCCCTAGAAACAGTAGAATAGTTATAGTATAAAGAATAAACTATGTATTCTATTTGTCAATTGCCCTAGCCTGGGGGATGGCATCAGGCCTTTGGCTAAAAAAGATAAGCCGACGGCGCTTATGTTCTATGATATAACTGGCCTCCCTGGCATAAAAAGGGGCCTCTACAGAGCTCATCTGCCACTGGCGGGAAGCCCAATAAATCAGGGTTGCCAGCCTATAGGGGCTACTAGGTCTATAAAGCCGTACCAACTCATCTGGTCGTAATGACGCCCGAGCCATAAAATAGGTAATTGAATAGGATGTTTTACGCAAAAAAGTGCGCCAATCATATGAGCAGACCTCAATATCGGTCAACCCAAGCTCTTTGATAACGGTAGTTAAAAAGGCAATCTTTTTGTGCTGAACCTCTATCAGGAGCACCTTGAGGTATGGATAACGAATTTTAAGGGGAATACCAGGAAACCCACCCCCTGAACCAACATCACAGATCATATCCTGCTCATTAAATTGCACCTGCTGGGCAACTGCCAATGAATCCTGAAAATGGTGGGAAATAATCGTAGCTACGCTTTCAATACTGGTTAAATTGATATCCTCATTCCATGCAAGCAACAACTCTAAATAACGCTTAAATTGTTCTGCTTGCGCATCAGTCAGCTGTTGTGCTGTAATAAATGATTGCCATGCGACAACCCCTTTTGTATCAGTTAATTCTATAGTCTTCAATGAGCAACTCCAAACCGTAGCTTTTACTATAATGCCTTTGCTAAGCTCAACTATAATTAATCAAAGATTGATTAATCCACGATTGATTAACCAAGAAGTGACTAAACGAGTGAAAAGGCAATGAAAAATATATTCTATACTTTAAGTATTGTAGCAGCTTTTACGCACAATCCTACTCTCTACAGCGATGAAGTGGTTACTTTTTTTATGAAACCGTATCCGATTATAGCTTCTCAAGACTATAGCGATGCAGTAGCCAAAACCTTAGAAAACCCTGCCTTTATCGAAAGCAATAGAATCCATGGCATTTTGCAACACAACCTTGGAGCCGGCATTTTTTCAACCTACCATGGCTACTTAGGAATCTCTGATTATAATGGCCAAACAACCTATCCCCGCAAACAAGTGAATCCTCTTATCTATCTGGTAATTACAACACGCATTACCCCCAATATTATCACC
Source organism: uncultured bacterium (assembly GCA_963811005.1). GTDB lineage: Bacteria > Babelota > Babeliae > Babelales > Vermiphilaceae > CAWEPS01. Next base: position 2,924 of record CAWEPS010000017.1, on the reverse strand, counting down.
GGCAATACCATTCATCATTGGGAGCTCGAGACAGATACTCCTGTAAAGATATATTCGATTGAACGTAAAAATGATATCTACTCAAGCCTCAGCTTTTGGGATACTCAGCAAGTAGAAAACCTGCCCACGGATAACCGTATCCCACTTGATAGCATTGTTATTTTCGCCGATCCAACCTACATCTATCTACCCACAGGCGTCACCGTTGTGCAAGATCACGATAGACCTAATATAATCTTGCCCGATGTATATGTTAAGCACGGTATCGAGCTCTATTCCAATACATTGTATGTGCTCAACATTCGCCAATTTTTTGGACCGGTAAAGTTCATGCAGAAAAAGCGGGAGAAAGATTATTCAACGCTGGTCGTGCCTCATCCAGGATACTAATCCAGGGTACTTGTGATAAGCACCCTTTAACCCTCAATCCTTTTTCTACTATCATTCTGAGCTTGTCGAAGAATTTTTTTCCATCTCCCTGCGCGTGAGAAGCGGTTAAGGGTTGCTTGTTCAACCCTTAACAATCAAAGACACCAACTGCGTATGGATCGCTGACGCGTTGAATTGTTCCCCTCACGGCCGGGGAACAAACAACGCTACTGCATGTCTGGGCCAAGACCGATCGCTTCGCGGAGCGATAAGCCACCGCTCGACGCGGCTTTGGGGGCTAGCCCTCGAAGCTACGATATATGCATCTACATTACACGTAATCACACAATCAATAGTCATACATACGAAGTATCGGTGAGTAGTCGGGTTAAGCTCGCCTATGCCGGGCATGGAGGCAGAAATACTATCATGTTGAACTTGTCGAAACATACACCTATTCAAATCCTTGGGCAGGCTCAGGATGATAAAATTAAGCGCGGCAATCTGCCTTGCAGTTAGAGCGCAAAAATCTATGACTTTAGCCGGTCCTTTTTGCCGAGTTCACTGTTCAGCTAGAGAGCGTGTACTGTTTGAGGCATATCAATACTTTGTAAACTTGGCCCAACATACAGCGCACAGGCACCCGGCCATGAGGGTGCCGTTTGCGCTAGGGATTCCAAAGCACAGCTTTGGTGCCCTTGATTGCAAAGAGGTTGGGCAAGCAACCTCTTGCCCCTGCCCCTACCCCATTTGATTTCAATCTGAAATACCCATATACTATATAACAATAGGAAAAACAGCTTCAAATATTCAATAAGGGCAATTTTAGGGGGGAGATAATGAATATATATTACATAAATCGCCTAGCGCTTTTAATGGCTAGTTTTGTGGTCTTTGCCAGCAACAGTCTTATGTCCTCTGAGCCATCAAAATTTGACCCAGTGGAAAGAAAAAGAGAAATAGCTCAAGATAATGAGGATGCCCTACAAGAACAAGAGCAAAATCAACGATATGAGGATTTCACTGCCAGATTAAGAAACAATCAGGAATGTATTATTTGCCACGAACCTTTTGTTAAACAATTGGCTGGCGGCACCACCGTATCTACGGCATCAATTCTACTGCCCTGCTGCAAACAGTTAATTCATGCTACCTGCCAAAAAGATTGGTCATATGATAACGATAAGAATGCATGTTGCCACTGCAGACAACCATTTACCTCAGAACAAGCTCATGTATGGCAATCAGAGGCTGGACTCTTTATGAGTAATGAGGAAGAAGACAAGGTAAGCCGCAAATTAAATTATGCGCTCGCTAAAATGCCACCAGCCAAACGATTAGCATTGCTTATGTTATTCACTTCAAATTTTAAACAGCATCGACCAAATATCTTAGCCGCAGCCTCATCATTAGTTGATCCTGATGATGTTAATCGAGCGCGAAAAATGGTTGTACTAGAAAGCATTGCACAAGCACAAGCCCAACTGCCTGCGGATGAAGCTGCCGATCATAATGCGGCATTAACCTCTCTTGCAAGAACAAATAATAAAAATTTAATCAAACTCGTTCACACTGTAACGCGTAAACTTACTGCTCCTGAATCATCAGGAACTTTTGCAAAACGGGCTTTAAAACAGATTGTTATACGAGGGTGGAACCCCGCATTAAAATTAGCGTACGCATATTATGTATTCAAACACCATAAGTCATGGAACCAGTGGCAAAAATGGGGAGCAAAGATAGGAGCTCTATGGGCCAGTGGCCAATTGGATTTGACCTTCAATTATGATGAATATCTTTCCGAACAGAACAGTCAGCAGAATGCATTCAAAAAAGCCATAGTCTCCGCAACACAACAAGACAGTATTCTTGCAAATATAGTTATAGCCAGTAAAGATGTGCGCTTTAAGCAAGCTATCAGCAATGCATTATTGACAACTTTATGCTACCCTCTTGCAGATAACGCGTGGCAGGTTATGTTTCATCCCTTCTTATTAAGTCTAGGCGCAGAAGCAGCATATGTGAACGCAAGTGCATTCAACTTATTATAAAAACCACTGAGATTTGAATACCCAATTGACAGATTTTAGAGCAGCAGCTGAACTATTTCCGACCCTGCAAGACTATTGGTAAAAATTGACTTACAATCATTCGATAGGCCCAGGATGATACCCTTATATAAACTGATCTTTATACAAATGCTGCACTTCTTTGATGGTAGTAGCCTCGGTGGCATTTTTATCTTGCGAGTACCCCATAAAGCGTGGAAAACGCAATGCATAGCCAAGATTTTCATGAGTTTTTCCTGCCGCATGCACCGGCGACATAGTAATTTCATCAGCACGAATAATAACTACTATCTCTGGAGCAACCCAAACATCGGGCACCAACTCCTTAGCACATAGCACATTTTTTGGCTGCTCAAGCATTTTACGCGCATCACATTTCTTTTTAAGTTCAACCCAATCTTTATCTTTTAATCCCGTTCCAATTTTGGCTACGGTTTCAAAACGATCCTGCGTTGGATTATAGACACCCACCAAAAATGCTCCTAT
>CAWEPS010000016.1:0-14039 GCA_963811005.1 uncultured bacterium | reverse complement strand
CGATTTTGGAACAGGAAGCTTTTTTATGAGTCTTAATGCGACGCCAGTCGAGACAGCCCCACATGCCAACCAGCATGGCCCACTTGTTTATTTACCATCAGAAAAAGGCAAACTGGTTCGTATAGCAAATGTAACGTTATCTAATGGAGATACCGGAGATTTGGTTCTTTTTGTCCCTAACACCATGCTTAAAATAGCAAGTGACCAACACGATGCTGAGTGTGAAGCAGGTTCCTATGCTCAATTAGGCGCTGGTCGTGGCGCCGGTAGTCGCGGTGGTCAACCCATGACACAGTATAGTAAAGGTAGCGGTGATTCTACCATTGGCGCAGGAACAACGGGTGCCATTTTTGGTAGCATAGGTGGAGCTACGATTGGTGCTTTTGAATTGGGTGGAGCAACATTTGCAATCTCGGGAGCAGGTCTTACCATTACAGGAATTTCTACAGCGCCAATTGTGGTACCGGCGGTTATTGGTGCGAGTGTTGGTTATGGCATGGTGCGTGGTGTGCAGCTTATTAAAGAGCGGATAAAAAATAAGCGCATGCAGCGTGATATGGAGCGCGCTATGGTCGATCAGCCGCTCAATGGTGTTCAAACTCCTGGGTGTGGAACTATTGAAGAACCAAAAAAGCTAGAACCTGGTTGTGTGCCGGGTGAGGTAAACCTGCCAACTTCCACTGTGTGCGGTGATACTACGCCAATGCAGGAACCGATGTTGCCATGTGGTTCTACAACACCACAGGTGATTGATAAACCTACTGGATTTGGCGATGGCCCAAAGTTGCCCGATACTTCTATTATGAAGGCTCTCTCGGAAGATCAGGTGCAAAATGAGTTTGGGCATATTCTTAAGGGCATTTTTGGTAATAATGTTGGCTTGGAAGTTGAGCAAATTAAACTTGATCATGTTACCGATCGGCACGTTCCAGGGGGTAAAGATGTGTATATGGATCCTGCAAAGCCACGAACACTATTCAATAATGAGCCAGATATACCAGGACTTTTAATTGATACAGTACAAAATGGTCAAGCACAACAACAAAATACGATAGATACTGTGTACGAGTATGATTTTGGTAGGGTAATAGGACGTACGGTTTTTGGAGATCTTTTAACTAAAGTGCGTGTAATTGTAAGAGATAATCCTGCCACGGGTAATAAAAGATTGATCAGTATGTATCCAATTAAATAAGGAATGGTATGGCAATAAATATTTATATTGTAAAAGAAGATCTGGTTACTAAATTGCCGATATCTTGGACTATTGACAGTATAGAATCAGATGATGATTTTTATGTATTTAAAGCAAAAGCAAAAGAATCCGGATGTTATTTTATACCAACTATTGATGCATACGGCGATACCGTTATTAATGAATTGCAAATAGATCCTCTAGTAGATGAAATAAAGAAGCTTTGTAGCGATAGCTCAATTAACCAAAAAACATTGGCCACACTACAACAAGCGGTTGATGCGGCTAAAAAGTCAGAATCACATTATATTTTATTTGTTGGTGATTAAAAAGGATTTGTATGGCGCTTGAAATTTGTGTTATCAGAGAAAATTTTAAAATAATTCTTAAAGCTTTTAATAATCTCGAGATTAATGATGATTTTTTGTATCTGCAGAAAATAGCATGGCAGGAATACTGTTTGCTTATAGCAACTATTGATCCTAAAGGGAGTACAATCATTAATCAGCCGCAGCTTGAGTTGTTTATAGATGAGGTGAAAAAATTACGGAATCGAATTGATATTAATCAAAAGGTATTGGATCAGTTGCAGCAGGTTGCGGATGCAGTTAAGCCCGATAGTTGTCAGTATATTAGGTTTATGAGTAATTATGGCGATTGATATTTTCATTCTAAAAGCAGATCTACTTACTGAACTATCCATGCTGATTGCTAATATAGATTCGGATCATGACTTTTATTTGTTTAAAGAAAGATCTGCTGCATTAGGTTGTTATTTTATACCCACTATTGATGCATATGGTAATACGGTTATTAACGAGCTACAAATAGAACTTTTAGAGAATGAAATAAAGAAGCTTCGTAGTGATAGTACAATTAATCAAAAAACATTGGATACGCTACAACAAGCGGTAGATGCAGCTAAGCAGGCAAACTCGCATTATATTTTATTTGTGGGGGATTAAAAAGGATTTCCATGGCGCTTGAAATTTGTGTTATTAGAGAAAATTTTCAGACGATTCTGAAGACTTTTGATGATATCAGTGTAAATGAGGAGTTTTTGCACCTGCAAAGAGTAGCATGGCAGGAGAGTTGTTTGCTGATAGGTACTATTGATCCTAAAGGCAGTACAATTATTAATCAGCCGCAGCTTGAGCTATTTATAGGGGAGATCAAAAGATTACGAAACCGCACTGATATTAATTGCAAGATATTAGATCGCCTTAGAGAAATAGCGGATGCAGTTATTGCATGGGATTGTGAGTATATTAGATTTATGAGTAATTATGGCAATTGACATTTATATAGTAAAAGAAGATTTGATCACCAGACTACCTATATCTTGGAATATCGATAGCATAGATTCTGATACTCATTTTGCCAATTTTAAATATAGAGCGGAGCAGCTAGGATGCTATCTCATACCCACTATTGATGCATATGGTAATACGGTGATTAATGAGCTACAAGTAGAACTAGTGGAGAATGAAATAAAGAAGCTTCGTAGTGATAGTACAATTAATCAAAAAACATTGGATACACTACAACAAGCGGTGGATGCGGCTAAAAAGTCAGAATCGCATTATATTTTATTTGTGGGGGATTGATATGGAACAAGTTACTACTACTCTTCAAGTATGTATTATTAGAGAAAATTTTCAGACGATCCTTAAGGCGTTTGATGATATTAGGGTGAATGATGATTTTTTATATTTACAAAAAATAGCACGGCAAGAACACTGTTTGCTCATAGCAACTATTGATTCTAAAGGTAGTACGATTATTAACCAGCTGCAGCTAGAAGTATTTGAAAATGAGATTAAAAAGATGCAATCGCGGCATGATGTTAACCAAAAAATATTGGATCGCTTGCAAGAGGTAACAGCCGTTGTCAGTGGTTGCGAATACATTAGATTTATGAGTAAATAAGAGCCATTGATGGCATGAAAACATATGCTTGATTTGCTATAAAGTCGAACTTTGATACCATTAACCTAATTACAGAAAAAGTGCATCATAAAGGTTTCTTCATGGTCAACAAACACAACTTGGTTAACATTCAAAAAATAAATCCCACCATCCGCATCTTTATCCCCTATGCAACTCAAGATAATTTTACTGGTCAACCGGTATATGATAGGGCGGTCTGTTACCTGCGCAAAGAGGTGGCAGAGCAGCTTGATAGAGTTCAGAAAAAATTACACAAAATGGGATTAGGTCTTTTGGTATGGGATGGCTATAGACCGCTCTCGGCACAAAAAAAGTTCTGGGCGTTAGTGCCCGATGAACGGTATGTAGCAAATCCAGCACAAGGTGGCAGGCACAATCGAGGGGCGGCCGTTGATGTTACTTTGGTAACCTTGAATGGTGTTGAATTGGAAATGCCTACCAAATTTGATGACTTTACTCAAAGAGCGCATCGTGATTATATGGATCTACCTGCACATGTAATCAAAAATCGTGAACTGCTGGAAAAGGTGATGCATCAAGAAGGCTTTGAGGGGTGGCACAATGAATGGTGGCATTTTGATGCCAAGGGCTGGCAGCAGTATGACGTGTTGGATGTATCTTTTGAAGAACTTGAGCACATATCTGAATAAGTATTGATTGATCGGGATGTTGGTGGTATAAAATTGGTGTGGTCTCTCTTGGGAATTGTGCCCCGACTTTACCCGTTCATAACTACATTGGATGAGTTTATAATGTGTTATACGAATTTATTATTATGTATCATCATGAGTGGAGCTATGCACGCTATGCCATTGACTACTCCTAAAAACATATTTTCCTATAATCTTGGCGTTAAAGTTATTCCTGCGAGCAGCAAGGATGCTCAACAGGTGACTTTATGTTGCCATGGCTATGGCCATTGTAATGAGATAGTGGATGCAGTTAGATCCTATAATGTATTTAAAGGCCCTTTAGTTGGCTTTAACTTTCCTGATTTTAATATTACCGATAAAGTTAATCATGCTCGCAGTGCCTATGGAACTATCAAAGAGATCCTGCCATTGCTCTATCTTATCAAATATTATGCCTGCGATCAGCAGATTCTTGTAGTTAATCTTTACGGTTTTTCAGCCGGCGGGGGCGCAATTGTTAATGCATTAGCCATACTGCATAAAATGTCGCATAAACAAGAGCTCGCCAAGATTGGTATAACCAAGCAGCATGTTGCACAGATGTTGGCAGCATTAGAGCGTGGGATTATTGTGCTGGATTGCCCACTAAAATCGATTGATGAGATACGCGCATTGCGCGGTTCATCGCCAGAGCTTGATGCGCTTGCGCGCCATTATGCAGATAACAAGATGAATCCCATTGATGTATTACCATCACTGGCAGGTATGAAAATGAATATCATCATTCACTTTCAACGGCCGGATGATGTTTTGGGTAATAGAGATGATAAGCTTTTTATTGATCATTTGAAGAAGGCCAATAAGGGCACCACGACGGTTGTGTTAGCATCAGAGGGTGGACACAACAGCTATCATAAAAAGCTCTGTGATGCGATTAAAAAAATGAGTATATGATGAGTATAAATACTAGTCCCCAAGTTCTTATGCTTGATTTAGGTGGTGTTCTTCTCAAAGAGCCTGAATCAAATCTGAGCACAGTACTGCCAGCCCAATTGATTGCAGAGCAAAAAGCTCCTATCAGGATCTTTAACCGCGCATTTGATTTTATATTCCATGTTTGTGGTATAGATCACAAAAAAGCGTGGATCATGGGCTCACAAAGTGGGGAATATCTGGTTGGGCTTGTACATGCTGCTATCGATAACCCACTGCACTACGATTTCTTTAACAATGAGCAGGAGCGAATGCTGATTAAGCATGGTATTGAATATATTTTGGTGCCGCATCATATAGCTGCATTGACTACATTGTTTGATGAGAGTATGCCTTTTATACAACGATGCAAGCAGAGCACTATCAGGCTCATGATAATCTCAAATTGGGATCCAGAGTCGTTTAAAGCACTGCAACAAAAATTCCCATATTTTTTCAGCTATTTTGATGAATCAGATCTTATTATTCCAGCTACTATAGGATATATAAAGCCAGAAGCAGAAATCTATAGTGCTGCACAAAGCAAGCTAGATCGCAAGGCACAGATTTTCTTTGTTGATGATAGCGAGCGCAATGTCCACGGAGCACATCGAGCTGGTATTAGTGGTATAACCCATAAAAATTGGCTGACAACCCAACAAGAGCTAAAAGCAATGGGATTACGGTTAGATAGTTAGATGGTATTTATTGCGAGAGCCAGATTGGATAATATATGTTGACTCCCATCAGAAAAACAGTACGAATCATTCTGCTTAATGATAAAAATGAGCTGTTACTCATGTATATTAATGATTTTGATATAAGTACTCCAGATGGCACAAAAAATAATAAATTTTGGTGCACTATAGGCGGAGCAGTTGAGGAGGGGGAATCAGTTGAACAAGCGGCATTACGAGAAATATATGAAGAAACGGGTATCGCCAAAGAAAATGTTACTTTGGGGCCAGTTGTTTGGCATAGTACTGTTGAATTGGTCTTAAAGGGGCGATTAACCTGCTTTGATGAGTTATATATGGTTGCAATAACTAAGCAAACTGAAGTTTCTTTACATGTGCCAACTGAAGATGAAAGGCAATGCGTTAAAATGTTAAAGTGGTTTTCATTAGACGATATTTGCAACAGTGATGAGATTATTTTTCCATTAACGTTATCTAACTATTTACCGGCTATTCTTTTAAGACGATACCCTGAAGAGCCGATTAATATTAATGGTTAATCCCATCCATGCTCGCTATAAAACTCCTCTTTAATATCATAAAAATGCTTGGACCGCAAATATTTTTATTGGTATAATTGGGTCATGTTGTGTATAAAATTGCAATGGTCCAAGAACAAAAGATTTATACCATGAAGTCAACTATACTATTTATCATAAGGCATGGTCAGACTGATTGGAATATTATTGAGAAAATCCAAGGGCATACTGACATTCCTTTAAATGAAAAGGGCATAGAGCAGGCACAATGCATAGCGTCTTTTTTAAAAAAGAAGAATGTATCGCCGGATGCTCTTTACTCCTCTGATTTACAACGAGCGCATCAAACAGCTGATCCAATTTCCAAAACTTTTTCGCTTAACATTATAACAACACCCCAATTAAGAGAACGCCATATGGGTAATCTGGAAGGATTAACCAAGCCACAAGTGCATGAGCTGTATGGTAAACATTGGGAGAATGATTTTGATACAGTTCCTTGCGGAGAAGGAAAAGCGGAATTTTTAAAGCGTTTAACTAATCAGATAGCTCTTATTGCTCAAAATCATATTAATGAGTCTATTGTAATTGTTACCCATGGCCACGCTATTAGACAATTTCTTACTTATGCAGGATACGATAAAAACGAGTGGCCACCAATAACCAATGCATCAATAATTACTGTTAAATATTATCATGCGGATGAGCCACAGATTGAGCTCATTTCAGTTGAGAGTGCAGAGTAGCATTGCTACCAGAAAATATAATTGTGTTATATATACCGATTAATATTAATGGTTAATCCCATCCATGCTCGCTATAAAAATTTCCCTGCTTAATATGATTAAGTGCGAGCATATTTAATGGGAATAGATTGCTTGGAAGATTATGTATATCAAACCAAGTAAGATCAGAATGTCTGTCGGGCTCTAAGTTTTGGGGCTCACCTTGCCAATTTGAAACCCGCGCAAAATAGAGAATTAAGATTTGTTGAGTTTGATTTGTGGCTATATCAACTTTTTCTCGTAATCGAAGCATATGAACAATAGAGACATCTTTTTCAGCAACTGTGATGCCAAGCTCTTCAGCTGCTTCACGGCATACAGTTTTCTTGACTGTTTCATCGTGTTCCACTGTGCCACCGGGAAGGGCAAAGGAGCCATAAGCAATTTTGCCAGGCATATTTCTTTTGAGTAATAAGATCTTTGAATCTTTTTCAAAAATTGTTGCTACGCCGACAATAGTTATAAAGGTATATGACATGTTAATCCCTAATACTCAGCCTGAGCCAACTCATGAATTTTTTTCATCTGTTCGAATGCCTGATCAAGATGAGTTTGTTTGATAACTTTTGATTGAGCGCGCACTGCGATTGCAACTGCTTTTTTGATAAGTCCCTCTAACTCTGCACCACTCCAACCAACACTATTTCTGGCGATAGCGTCTAATGAGATTGGATCTTGGGTAGTACGTTTGAATTTTGGATCATAGAGATAATGGTTTAAGATATCGAGTCGTGTTGCATAATCGGGTAATGGTATTTCGATAATCTCATCAAATCTGCCGGGCCTGCGCAATGCCGGATCTACCAGCTCCACTTTATTGGTAGCGGCAATAACCGTTATGTTGCCTTGTTTGTTAAACCCATCCATTTGGGTGAGTAGCTCATCTATAGTTTTGTTATCTTCAGATGATCCGCCAAAATGGTGCTGTCTGGTGCCGATGGCATCAATCTCATCGATAAAGATAATTACATGTTTTTTATCAGATTTTTCCAGTTCCTTGCGTGCTTTAGTAAATAATTCACGTACGCGTGCTGCACCAACACCCACATACATCTCTACAAATTCTGATCCTGATGCATAGACAAATGGCACATTCACTTCGGCTGCTAAGGCACGTGCAATGGTTGTTTTGCCCGTTCCGGGTTTGCCAACCAATAAAATTCCTGTTGGTGGTTTTGCGCCCATTTGATCGTAATATTCAGGATTTTGCAGATAGTTGCGTAGATCATAAATTTCTTGTGGTACAACACCTTTTATATCGCTGAGGGTTATCTGTTTTTTGGGTGTTGCAGATTGATCTCCTGATGCTGTGGTATCATCAGGTGTGTTGGCAGTAGTGCCAATGCCGGTATTGGCAGATCTATTGGTAACATCATTCCATAATTCTTGACGCATCAGTCTGTTAAACTCTGACCATTCTGCAAACAATGCAGATGCAGATGCATTATAAAGAGACATAATACACAGACTGATGAGATATCTTTTTCATGTTAAATCCTTGCGCATAAAAACGAGTGATGCAAACCAATTCAATTTGACCATGTAGTAATCACATTGTAAGATAGTATAAGCAAATCAAAAATATAAGTATATTTTCATATGAAATTTTAGGATGCATACATGACGATGATACTCAGACACAACCGTATGATAATAAGCATGGCTCTTGTAGCGACACTCCAACTCCATACTATGCAAGCGCAACAGGTTGCTCTTGATTCTAATGTGTATGAGCAGACTCGAGACAATGTCACCATTACCGCAACAAAGATAACCGGAAAAGAGGTAAAGCGTCAGTTTGGTAGAAATCTTGTAGCGTATGGATTTCAGCCCATTGCTATAACCTTATATAATGATTCTGATGATGCATTGTTATTGCGGGCATCCTCATTCGATGTCCCTTTAGAACGAGCGCAAACGGTAATTGAGACGGTGCAGATTCCAACCTTGTGGTATACCGTGGTGCCAGCATGCTATGCAGGTATCTATTTTTGGCCGGCGCTTATCCCTATAGCTGGTGCAGGATATTGGATGTCATCACGTAACACATCCATGGCCAATAAAGTACAAGCCCAAGTTTTTGAAGGTGATAATGCTGTTGAGATTTTGCCCTATGAGCAGTTGACCAAAGTTATTTTTGTGCGCAATGAAGGGTATCAAGATGAAATCTCATTCCATATTTTTAATATGCACAAAAAATCATTTGTTCCATTTACTGTGTCATTTTAATCTTATATAGAACCCGTTAATTCGGTCAGCTCTTTGGTAATTTTTGATTGGCGTAGCTTGTTATATTGTAGCTCAGTTACTTCTAATAATGTTTGAGCATTGCGTGTTGATGTGTCCATAGATAAAAAGCGAGCAGCTTGTTCGGCCAGTAATGATTGAAACAGTAATGTTTGAATCGCAGCCTCTATATACTGGTGTGCTAATGAATCGAGCAAATCAAGGGGAGATTGCTCCCACACATAATCTTCTGTCTTACTTTCTTTTGCGGATTCCTCTGATGGTGAAAAGGGGATCAACTTGAAAGCTTGAGGCTTTTGAGAAAAGAAAGATTTTGATTTATTGCTGATGAAGGTTACTTGGGTATAGTCTTTGTTAAACAGCAGAATCTCTTGCGCTATTGCCTGTGCGATACTAAATAGCGTTTCTCCTGAAAACTCGTCGTAATGATTAACGATGATGCCAGGAAATTTTTTAATATGATCATGGAGATAATCATCAGCCTTTTTACCAATAATAATGTAATGGTTATTGGTTAGATGATTACTTTTTATATAGGATTCAAACAATTTAAAGACACTGGCATTAAAGTTCCCGCACAAGCCTTTTTGAGAACCAACCACAATGGTTAATGGCTTGGGCTCAGTGCTGGCTGGATAGAGCACCGGGTTGTGCCAGGTAGGGTTTTGAGCTTTAATGGTATAGAACAAATTCCTGAGAGCGTCAGTATAGAATTGCAAAGGTTCTTGTTTGCTTTTGAGCCTCGAGTGATTAGACATAGAAATAAGGCGCATGGCATGGGTTATTTTTTTGATGGTCTCGATAGCTTTAATACGTTGACGTAGTTGAATCAGTTGAGCCATGCCGCGCATCCTAGAAAAACGTTAGCAGATTGATACTTCTTCCTATGTATCCTACTCAGTCTTGCAAGATTTGGCAATCGTAGATATTAACCACCAGCGGCTTGTTTGCTTTTCATGGTCTGCATTTTTGCTTTTGGCAAACCCAGATTTTTAACGATAGTATGTAAAGCCTCTATCTTTTGGGCAAGCCGCTCTTTCTTATTTTCTTTTTTTGGTTCTTTAATATCGGCAAGATAGCGATTAACAAGATGGTGGGCAAATGTATTCCAAGATAGGTCTGGGGTTGCAGCATTCTCACCAAGAAACTGTTCGTACCAAAGGTCAGCAACCTGCTGCAGTTGTGCTTGTATCATAGAAAGTAACGTTTCATCATGTACCGCTATAGTCATATTGTTCTGTTTGTAATCACCAAGAGCGTTCTGCGTAAATGTCTTCCAATAGCTTGATTTGCTCGTGTCAGCTTTTTTGTTGAGTGAAGCATGAGTTTTTTTCTCAGTGTCTGCACTATAGAGCGCAGATGCACTCAATAAGCATAGGGTAGCCGTAACTAAAGAAATCTTCATAGTGACCTTTCCTTTTTGATAATGAGTTTATTATACTAAAGCATGGCAAGTTGCTTGATGATTTGTCAATTGATTGGCATTGAGCCATAGAAAATTATCATGAGCTGGGGAGAAGAATGATACTTGTTATTGATGCTTATAATGTTTTAAAGCAAGTGTCACCAGAAATTTTTATACAAGAACCGCAGCGCACCCACTTTTTGCATCAAGTAGCCAGGTATGGCAAAGCCAAGGGGCACAAAATGGTTGTGGTCTTTGATGGTGGGCCGTATGATCGGCCATACAAGCAGCAGGGCAAGGGCATAGTGATTGTATATTCCGGTACTCAAGAGAGTGCTGATGATTATATACGATCATATATAGAGCAGACCAAGACATATGAATTGTTATTGATATCATCAGATCGTGCCCTATGTAAGTGGGCATTGCAACGTGGGGTTGAATCAATCGATTCGGTTGCTTTTTACGCAATCATACAACAGCCGGGTAAGAAAGCTACCAAGCAAGAAAATAAAAAATTAGTTAAAAGACTGTGAAAGAGGTCAATCCGGCGTTAGATGCCTTAATGGAAGAGGGCAGTAGGCATATGAGCACCAAGCAGGAAGAAGCAGTTGTGGCATCAAGAAAGAGCAAGGCGCAGCGGCCATCCAAGTATGAGCGGACAGTAGGGATTAAAAAAATTAAAAAGCTATAAAGAAACTCCATGGAAAAAGAAACAACACTTATATATGGCCTTGATGAGCTGGATACAGTTGCTCAGCATATCATAGGGTTATTTAACGGTTGCCAGGTATTTGCTATAACCGGGTCTTTGGGGGCAGGTAAGACCACTCTCGTGCAACGGATCTTGCGTCAAGCAGGGGTTGAAGGGGTTATCATGAGCCCTACCTTTACCTATGTAAACAGGTATACCAACAATAAAGGTCAAACATTCTATCATTTTGATTGTTATCGTATCGGGTCGCTGAATGAATTCATTCAGTTAGGGTTTGATGAATATCTCTATCAGCCTCATAGTTGGAGTTTTATTGAGTGGCCAGAAGTCGTCAGTCCCCTCTTAAAACATAAGGCATGTACCATTGCCCTTGAATATTATACCGATGATAAACGTAAGCTAACCTATACGCTACAGCGGTAGGAGTGCGTTATAAAGGATTATATGGATGATAAGATAAGCCCCTTGAGACAAAAACCAGATTATCTAGTGTGCACCTGTATGGGGGTCATGTACTCGGATATTGTCCGTGAGATAGAGCAGGGCGCTACTACATTTGAGCAGCTTCAAGATACCCTTTTGGTGGGCACCGGGTGTTCTAGCTGTGTGCAAGAAATCTGTGATATTTTAAAAAGAAAAATAACCAAAGATCCCTTCTGTTGGGCTATAAGAGCAATTAATCGTTATGCGCGAGCGCAGAAATAAGAGCCGTAAAAAGCATAGGTAACAACTTTCAGTTGAAATCCCTCAAGAAAAACACTATTATTATCACTCATAGTTGAAGTAATTACACAACTGTTTGAAATACTTGGCGAGATTCCCGAGCGGTCAAAGGGGACGGACTGTAAATCCGTTGGCCATGCCTTCGCAGGTTCGAATCCTTCTCTCGCCACCATAGAAAATTAGGGCGGGAATAGCTCAATTGGCTAGAGCGACAGCCTTCCAAGCTGTAGGTTGCGGGTTCGAGTCCCGTTTCCCGCTCCAGAAGAGTAAAAAAGTAGATGCTGGCGTAGCTCAGTTGGTAGAGCAGCTGATTTGTAATCAGCAGGTCGCTGGTTCAAATCCAGTCGCCAGCTCCATAAAAATATCAGGATTTTAGCTAAAATAAGTTGTTTTTTTCTATTTTTTAATTAATCTAATATAAATTACAAGAGTTAGTGAGTTGTGCCCACGTAGCTCAGTTGGTAGAGCACTTCCTTGGTAAGGGAGAGGTCACCGGTTCAATCCCGGTCGCGGGCTCCAGATAAATTCGAAAAGTATTGAGTTGCTAAGATTTAATAATAAATGGTCATAGGTTTGATTATGGCAAAAAATAGAGTAACTACACATTTAGTATGCGAAGCAATGTAAAGAACGCAATTATACGCAAGTTGTAGGCAAAAAACGAACTGTTGGTTCTTGAAATTGAATAAAGTTTTGTTCGCGTTGTCGTAAGCATCATGCGCATAAAGAAACTAAGTAGACTATATGTAGGCCAGTAGCTCTAATTGGTAGAGCGGCAGACTCCAAATCTGCGGGTTGGGGGTTCGAATCCCTCCTGGCCTGCCATGTGGGTGAGATTACCAAACGAGAGATCGGGTAGGTGTTAGATGACCAGTAGTGGTATGATTCAATTTTTATATGAAGTTAGAGCCGAATTAGCAAAGGTTGTTTGGCCATCATTTGGGTCGTGGGTAGAGTCCACGGTTGTAGTTATGGTTCTTGTGGTGGCATTTGCGATTTACTTGGGTGTGCTCGACTTCGGACTTGTGAAGCTTGTAGAGTATATAATCAAGAGTTATGGATAAGCACAATCAGAACAGAGTTGCACAATGAAACGTTGGTATGTTATTCAGGTATATGCGGGATATGAAGAAGCCATTAAGGCGGATTTGCTTAAGCGTATAAAAGATGAGGGAATGGGCGACTATTTTGGCGATATCCTGATCATCTGCAACGCTGGCTAATTTTTTTGATACTGGCGAATCGCAAAGTGAACAGCTGTTTCCTGGTTATATGTTAATTGAAATGGAGATAGTCCCCGGTGTTGTGCGGCTTGTTACCTCTACGTCGCGCGTTTTACGTTTTTTAGGGGGTAAGGAACCAGCGCCCCTAAGCCAAAAGAGATTAATCGTGTTATTTCGAGATGAAGGGTGAGGCCGTTGTTGCCAAGGAAAAGAGCGAGTTTGTTGTTGGCAAGGAAGTGGATATTATTGAACGACCATTTGTGGGCTTTGTTGGTATCATAGATAAGATCGACGAAGAGAATGAGCGATTGACGGTTATGGTTAGTATTTTTGGTAGAATGACACCGGTCGAATTAGGTTTTAATCAAGTAAAACAATAACAAACATGACGAACTAATTGAAAACCGCCTGATAGACGCGCCGCCCCGGTTTTGGCAGCAACTGCGAGATGAGGTTCGAATAGGGCCCGCCGCGGCCGCAGTCGAACTCATAAGCGAGATCGAGCAGAATGACGTCTTCGTCCGATTCGAAGAATAGGCTGAACGGCTCGCGCTCGGCGCCGACGAACACCGGCTTGCGTTCGAGCCGCACCAGCGTGACTTCCACCGGCGTCGGAACGGCGTTGACGCGAACCTTGCGGCCGACCCAAGGTTCGAAATCCTCAGGCGTCATCAGATACATGGCGCGAACCTCCGGTTGTCCGTCGACCCTAATCGTCAGTTGACTTGCGCTGGGGCCGGAGCATGAGACTTTTCAGTCGATCCGCATCCGTCGTTCTTGCGGGCGACGCCGAACGCTTAGCTCGCACCGCTTCGCCGTCGCTCGCAATAACAGCGGAGGTCAGCCGAAGACTAAGGACGTCCTGGGCCGGCGTCAACTCGATCGGGCCGCGGGGCCGCGTCCGCGCTTCGTCCGTTCGGCGGCGCCTTGATCGTCGATCATGCCGCACTCCCGCTGCGCGTTCCGCCCCAATTCA
>CAWEPS010000015.1:0-47962 GCA_963811005.1 uncultured bacterium | reverse complement strand
ATTCTTCAGAGTCAGAAAGCATAGGCCGCTTATCCATACGGCTATCGACTGCACGAGAAAGCTGAGAAAGTGCAATAATAGGAATATCCAATTCTTTGGCCAGCGCCTTGAGTGGAGCGAGAATTTCCGAAACTTCTTAATGCATGTTTTCATGGCAGCTGAGAACTGTTAATCAATTGTAGATAATCAATCACTAGCAGTTGTAAACCATGCTCCATTTTTAATTTGCGCGCTTTTGCACGTAAATCCATAGATTGTTATTCATGGCAGTATCATCAATAAACAGCTTCATTTCTGCCAAGCCGCGCTGCCACGCTCGTTAATTCCCAACCATTCATCGGATGTGATGGTTGCGTTACGGATATTATGATGGGCAATAGCCCGATTCTGATGACAGGAAGACGCAAACTCAGCTGCTCAGCACTCGCATTTCAAGCGAGAAAAAGCCAACGGTTTAGTCCCCTCTGCTGCTGCATGAGCTGCTATGCTCACTAGCCAATGCGGTTTTACCCATTGAGGGTCGTGCTGCTAACACAATAAAATCACCATTCTGAAATCCCGATGTCATCTCATCTAATTTTGCATAACCAGATGGAACGCCCGTGATACCTTTCCCATGCCCCTTCATATATTTGATAATTGCTCGAAAAGTTTTTTTGAGCCAAATATTAAGTTGCACAAATGATTGGCTTGTGCGTTTATTGGATATCTGAAAGATAGTTTTTTCAGCGTTATCTAATACAGCATCAATATTTTTATTATTCTGTGTGTAACAGTTTGTAATGATACTGGAAGCAGATTGAATAAGCCTTCGTAATACCGCCTTTTCTTTAATAATAGTCGCGTGTTGCTCAATAAGGCCCACCGCGGGGATATCTTCTTGCAATGAGAGCAAAAATATAATGCCCCCAACAGCCTCCAATTGACCTCGTTTGATGAGCTCATCTTGCAGGGTAACCAGATCTATACGTTTAAGCTGCCGCACAAGATCCAGAATAGCCTGATACGTTATTTGATGGGCTGAGCTATAAAAGTCTTCTGGCGATAAAATCTCTGCCACAAGGCCAAGATTATTATCATTAAGCAAAAGCGCACCTAATACAGCGCGCTCTGCTTCCAAATTACATGGCAAACGCTTGCTAATAGCTATTTCAGAGCCAGTATCAAACTCTCCATCACTCAGATGTCTCTCTTTTAACATTATTCAGCCTTATCTCGGGATCTGCTACCTTATTCAGGAACAACCGTAACCATCACTTTAGGTTGCAGGCTTGATGAAAGCTTAACAGTAACTTCGTAGGTGCCTTTTGCCTTAATCGTCTTATTAAATTCGATCTGATTTTTGGCAACGCTCACACCTTGCTCGGCTAAAAGGTCTGCTATCTCTGATGGATTAACAGAGCCATAGAGCTTATCGCCATCATGCAACTTACGCTTAAGTGTTAACTTTAATGATTTAATTTTTTCTGCCAACAAAGAGGTCTTAGTAGCTATAACCTCTTTACGATTCTCAACCACTTTTTTATGGTGGGCAAAAGATTTTTCATTTGCTGCTGTTACTTCTAACCCCAATTTGTTAGGCAGCAGATAGTTTTGACCAAAACCATCAGATACTTTGATGATTTCTCCTGCCATGCCAACTTTTTCCACATCTTTAAGTAAAAAAACTTTCATAATCTTCCTTTATAATCATAAAGCTACATAACAAAGTTTTACGGTATGACTTAGTATAGACGAAAAAAGAAAACGTTGGAAATATCTATAAAGGAATGATGTGGCCTTGTTTACTTATCCATGCTCCATGATAGTGACCAATGTAAAGCATATCTGTGCTCCATTCGATGGCCTTATACCGTGCATATAAAAACATCCACCTGCGCTGGATTGCCATGGAAAACCAACTATCATTGATACCACACAAGAGTGTTGTGGCCCGTAGAGGCGGATTACCACTCAAAAATAGCTCCGAGCAGAGCAATGGCTGCATAGAGCACGTATCGCCAAGTTTAAAAATAAAGCTCTTTGCTTCTTGCGGATAAAACTCCATAGATTCCTTTAAAAAAAGATTTTTTGCACCCGTGCATGCGCGCCACGGATAATAAAGAAACTCGGTAAACGGCATTAGTAGTTTTTTGTCATAATAATCGCTTATGCATTGTTGGCTGACAATAAAAAGCGTATTTAAAAGGCGCCCCTGCTCCACTCGTTGCGCGCCAATAATAATAGTGGCCCCAGTATCTACCCATAATAATGCAAGTGCTGGTGCATGTTCGTGTAAAGGAAATGGGTAGCTTGATTCGGGCAATATAATATGTGTTATGCCGGGCCGCTCATCTACCAAGGCTTGCATATCGTTGTGTAGTTGTTGTGCGCAATGAAGGGGATGTTTTGTTATTATTTTTCTTCGGTGGCCTCATACCCCAAGGCATCCAAATAGACCTGTTTTGTAACGGCCTGCGGCCCACGTAAAAAACCATAGATATAGGGGATAAACCCTGCCATCATGAGTATCCCAACCAAGTATGATGCT
This sequence comes from uncultured bacterium, assembly GCA_963811005.1. Taxonomy (GTDB): domain Bacteria; phylum Babelota; class Babeliae; order Babelales; family Vermiphilaceae; genus CAWEPS01. The sequence goes on along the minus strand of CAWEPS010000015.1, from coordinate 45,432 downwards.
GCCTATACAGCACGGCAGATCCTAGGTTTGCCATAATCAAGCATCCCAGTAGCCCCCATGATCCCACATAAGGCAACAGCCGTAACCATTCCGGATGTGCTACTAATGGTAACAATGGAATCGCCAAACAATCACCACAAAAACACCCCGTGATCCAAAAATACCGCTACTGACCCACCAAAAATACAACACCGTACTGCTCAACCAAATGCTTATTGCGCCACAAACTTCCAGGCACCATGCGCAGTGTCCTACGCACTATCCAAAACCATGTTGCTGTACATACAGCTCCATAGAACATTATCGCGGGAATAAGAAAGACTCGCCATGCCCCCTGCCCATGCTCAATAATAACATACAAAAGGGGATACCAATGACCTGCAAAAAAAAAGAATGCCCCAATAAAACCCCTCCTTAAAGGAGATAATATTTGCTTTGTGCATCAAGTGCAGTGATATACAGGGGAATCAAAAAAAATAGCACCAGCCAACCAGCACTATCCGGCCAGAAAAACGCTGCATTGAGCATGCCAACTGATACGGTTAACAAGAGCCATTTTTTATTTGCATGATTAATCATTATCAAATGACCATCCAGCTATATACCATTGTTCATTGTGTTTACGCACGCTACAGCGCATACCAAAAATTTTTACCGCCCCATCCATAAGCGCTGCGCATATATGCATCTGCTTATGAGTAGGATCAGGTTTAATACTAATATGCCCCTGATACATATCATGCGCTCCACAGGGCCATTGAGCACAATCGATTGTGTAGACTTCGTCTCCTGCAAGGATACATTCTTGATATGACACACACACAGCACTACCATAGCGCAATAAGCCTTCTGCTGCATACAGCTGCTGTTCATACCGGCTCTTGCAGGTGCACAAGCTCGTTACTGAGACATGCACATACCAGATATTAGTGATGACCAGCATAACAAGAGCAGTACTAAAAACTACATAAGCAGGACTGACCCTGCATGTGTGATCATATAACATTTCCATTCCGTATAAACGTAGAGCTGCTCAGAGCACCCGGCTGGCCCACATCAGTTGCCACAAGATTCATATCCACATGAGATACTCGTGATGAATCATCCCGCGCACAATGAACGGCCATGGAAAAACTCTGTATGCATGTTGCTATACAACTTTTGACACACTCACGCCAAGCCTCTTGCTCATAGCAATAACTACCCTGCAGTCGCACCAATCGATTACTCTCTAGGCGCCACCCAACATCTGCGCCATTGCTATGCCATACACCGTCTGATGGGCTGGTACAATGCCAGGTGTATGCATCTGCGCTTGCTTGTATAATATCACGCACAATACAATCATGTGCCGCACACAACTCCATAGCCTGTGCACCATGACTACTGTATACCCTTTGCTGCATTAATGATGCAGTTATCCAATGCATAGTGCATACCATAAGCATGCTACTGACCATAATATAGACAAGAAGCTCAACAAGAGAAAATCCATGCTTATTATCCATGCACTACACCTCTATCGACCAAGGCAGAACATACAGTATGCGTAGCATGCTCACCCGATTGGCATCGCCACACTGCTTGAACCCGCACAATCGTACAGGGAATCGGCACTACCCCTGTACCATCATTAGGCAGCGTGTGATGTACCATATCTGGTATCGCCTGTTGCCGCCACGTTATGGTGATGCCATCCTTGCATACACAACTGCCAGATGAACTTTCTTGATAATTGATAATTTTTTCCAACACGGTATGGACATGCACACTAGCCTGTAACCGCTTGCGCGCATCATGCTGTTGCCCGATGATGGCACACTGATAATAGGCTACGATTGTTATAAATATAAGCATAATCACAAGCGCTATCATGCTTTCTATAAGCAAAAATCCTTGGGATGCCCCCTGTATAGTAAGGCTATTCATTATTTAGCCCTTTCCAGCCTTAACCCCCTGCAATGGACAGGTTGTCAATCTATTGCTATTCTTATATTAATACTAGATAGTAATTGAACCTGATCTTAGAAAAAATAATAACCGGATAGCAATACTATATGAGGAATCTTATGAAAAAATTATTGTATTTTCCCTTACTCGTTTTGCCATTGGGATTATGTTTTACTCCATGCGCCATGGCCGAAGAACTAAAGATGGCACAACAAGCTCCTGCAATGCCCCCTTCCCTGACAGGCAAGACTCCTAACCAACTACCTGAAATGTCACAAGAAGATCTGCTAAAATGGCAGGAAGAAGTGGATGCAGAAATTGCTAAATTTGTCGAATCACTACCCAAAGAACAACAAGAGCAATTCCACAAAGATGTTGCAGAATTGACTGAAGTTATGAATAACATGAGCGAAGAAGAACTTGCTGCATTTGTCGATAGCATATTCCCTGCCGAAGGCGCTCCGGTACAACCGCAACCATTACCATTACCAACGCCAGTCATAGAAGAAAAGGCAGAAGTTAAAATTGAGCCGGTAGTTAAAAAAGAATCAATCGATACAACCGCAATAGAAAAATCAGACAAAGCAATCAAAATGCTCACCAATTTGATTACCCGCATTGAACGCTTTATGCGCAAAGCACAAACTATTGCCGAACTCGCGGGTAAAATAGAGAAATGGGTTTCTAAAGACAAAGTCAAGGAATGGCAGGTAGATCTAACCTGGACCAAACTCAAATCACAGATAGAAGCATTGGATTATAAGCTCCATACAATCAAAGAAGATATCGACCCGAAGACAAAAAAACTACGCTATATCAATGATCTGACCAAAAATGAAGCATTATTTAATAATCTCAGCAAACTCAGCAGTTCATTAACAACGTATGAACCAAAGGTTGAAGCTCCTATCGAATTAGAGCCGGTTAGCAAAGAATCACGCGCTGCCATAAAAGAGGTTCTGAGCGCGCTTGCAGAAGCAATCTATACATTAGATATGAACAAAGAGCTTGATGCGCTTATTGAAAAATATGAGCCTCGCGCTAAAGAGTTGCGCGAAGAAGAGACGGCAGCAACCAAGCGCGCTTTTGAAGAATCAAAACTCCCTCGACGTGAAACACCTAAGAAAGAAGTTGGTACCGGCAAAAATCGTTATGAAACACCCGGTGCTGGTCCTGTAAATATATCTGAGTATTATGGTGGCGGTGGCACCTACTATGCGCCAACTGATTATTATGGCGGTGGCTACCCGAGCCATGAAGCCTATCCTGCTTATGAAACAGGCATGGAAACTCCTGCAAGCCGTACTGGCGGTGGTTATAAACCACATGCAGAAAAACCAGGAGCTGAGGGCGAGCAAGGACAAGAAGTTCCTGAACACGGCGATCATGTAGCACCACAAGGGGGTGCTGGTACAAAACCAAAAGAAGCTAAAAAAGAAGTTAGCGCACCTGATGATACCGATACTGTTGAACAATTAAAAACTATTCGCTCTCATATAGAAAAAGTTGTTGATGCATTTGAAGGCATCAATAGCCAAACTTTGAAAGATCAGGTAATTGCCGATGATGCCGTTGATAAAGACTTTATTAAAGGCATAGCCGATGCAACACGCTACATGAAAAAAGCAACGGGCGAAGTTAAAGGTTTTAATCTCGGCTTAACAAAGTTGAATCAACAACAAAAAGAAAAATACACCAAGCAAATGCGTTCTTTAATCGATAAACATAAAGAGGTATTAAACAACACTGCAGAACAGATCGAAGAAGTACAAAAAGATCTTGATGCTATACCTGCTGCAAAACGTTATGCCTATTTAGGTGATAAAGCACAAGAAAAAGCAGCCATCGCTGCGCAGCCAGATGTTGCAAAAATAAAACCAACAGCTACTATCATCAATTTGGCAAAAGAGCTTGAAACCTTCAAGAAAGAAGCAACCAGTTATGGCTTTTGGCGCTAAAAAATTATACTTAATACCGAAATTCAAAAAAGGCCACTGGTAATTCAGTGGCCTTTTAACTAACTAAGCTCTTTGGATAGGGCTTATTTCTTTTGGTTACGTTGCCTCTCTTGCTCTAGACTGCGGTCTACCATCTCAAGCAATTTACGCGCAGCCTCTTCAATTTCTTTATCACCATTTTTTGCAGCTTCTTTTTTAGCGACGAGTAATGCGCTTTTGTGCACCACATTAAAATCACCAAATGGGTAGACAAACTTTGATCTATCTTCAGGATCAGCATCAGTATCGACCCCTAAAAACCAAAGGCCATACTCATTGAGCGTATGCGTATTAAGGTAGCGGATTTCTTCATCATCAGTAGCCTTTTCTTCTTCCCAACTTCTATTGGTATCTGGTTCTACCTCAAGACCATTTTTTATGATCTCTACCGCATGCTCATAGGCTGATTTATTGAGTTTAATTGCCATAACAATCCCCTTTTTTAGTACGTAGATTAAACAGTATTACATACCGCTTACTCTAATGAAAAACGTAAGCCAAAGTCAATTGTTCTAGATAAAAAGAGCCCTTAAAGCTATCAACTCCAAGGGCTCTTTTTCGTAGTTAATCGTATGTCTCTTATTTCAACACCTTTTGGCACCTATTGCAGAGCTTATATTCATTGGTGGTTATATCCCAATTCCAACATCGCGGGCACTTATCCCCGTGTGCATGAGCCACATCAACATACAACCCTTCAACATCAGTCTTTTGTGATGCCGTAGCTGATGGGAGCATAACAACTTGAGAAACAATAAACAATTCCTTTAAGAAATCTTCAACCGTTTGCCCTTGATCACGTGCTCCTTGGAAGATAGTCTCAAGTGCGGCCAACAAGCTGCCCTCATCAATAAAGAGTGCAACCCGTGCCTCGAGAGAATGTTTAACAATCCCCTGCTCACGTAGTCCTTCTATGGCCTTGAGCACGGCAGATCGCATATTTTTAAGCAACTGCCACTGATGCATATCAATTGCCGCATCATGCTTACATGAAGCAAAATGCTGCATATGAATAGAACGGCTTTTATTGACTTGGTAATAATCAGACACCTGCTCCGCGGTCAGCGAAAGAATTGGTGCCATCATTTTGGTAAGCCCATCAACAATATGCCAATACGCAGTTTGTGCTGAGCGGCGAGCAAGACCATCTGATTTTTCAACATATAAACGATCTTTAGCAATATCCATATAAAATGCGCTCAAATCAGCTGCGCAATAATCTGCCAGCTTATGAAATACTGCGGTACAATCTATCTGATTATAATGCTCTATAACAGCCTTATTTACCTGCGCAAGTTGCTGCAATGCATAACGATCAATCATCTGCATCTTTTCAAGGGGAACAGCATCTTTATGAATATCAAAATCATATAAGTTAGAGATTAGGTTTTTACAGGTATTGCGTATCTTGCGGTATACTTCTTTTACATTCTGCATAAGAACGGGTGAAACAACTGCATCATCAGCATAATCAATACTTGCTGCCCATAAGCGCAATCCATCGGTACCCAATTGAGCAACCATGTCGTGTGGTGCAATCACATTACCCAATGATTTAGACATCTTGCGCCCCTTTTCATCAACCGTAAAGCCATGGCTTACGATGGTCTTCATGGGCGCTGTACCCTCAAGCACCATAGCCGTAAGCAGAGAGCTTTGATACCAACCACGATGCTGATCTTTGCCTTCTAGATACATGTCGGCAGGAAAGCCTATTTTGTCTTTAAGCACTGCATAATGGCTCACGCCAGAATCAAACCAAACATCTAAAATATCCTGTTCTTTTTTAAATTCTGTTCCCTTGCATAGTGGACACACAAAACCTGCAGGCATTAATTCCTGTGGCACAACCGTATCCCAATATTCAATACCATGTTTTTCCACATTCTTGGCAACCCTATCAATAAGGCCTTGCGTTACATAGGTATAGTCACACTTGGTACAGACAAAAGCGGGAATGGGTACACCCCAAATACGTTGGCGTGAAAGGCACCATTCAAGCCGACCACTTAATGCTGCCTTTAGGCTGTTTTTAGATGTTTCTGGCAGCATTGTTATGGTATCTACCGCATCTAATGCACGCTGCTTAAGGCCACCTTTTGATAAGTCACAAAACCATTGTTTTGTTGCCCTAAAAATTAATCCTTGGTGACACCGCCAACAATGAGGATATGAGTGGGTAATGGTCTGCTTGAAAAAGAGACGGTTTAACGATGCTAATTTTTTAATTACCCAAATCTGACCATCGGTAACGGACATACCAACCAAGTCTTGCGGCTCAATGCCTGAGGTGTATTTGCCATCGGGGCTGAGTGGCGAAAAAATTTCAAGATTATTTTTAACCCCAACTTCATAATCTTCTGGACCACAGCCAGGTGCGCTATGCACACATGCTGTACCATCATCGGCCGATACTGAGTCATCCAAAATAACAGGGACGATTAATCCCTCCACAAACGGATGCTGAGCTTTGGGGCCAATAGCCTGCAATTCTTGTGAATTAAATTCTGCAACAATCTTTTTTTCTGCCTTGACCAACCCACAGACTTTGTCTGCCAATTGTTTTGCTACCGTAACATAGACACCATTAACATCTAATACCACGTAATTGGTATCGGGACGCACTAGCACAGCCCGGTTCAATGGCAAGGTCCAGGGCGTGGTTGTCCAAACAAGCAGGTTAACTTCTTTGCCGGTCAATTGTGGCAATGCACGCTCTACCGTTGACTGCTCTAGGGGGAATAGTACATAGATAGAAGGATCTTTGCGATCATGATATTCAATTTCAGCTGCTGCAAGCACCGTCTGATCAGATGGGCACCAGGGCACTGTTTTATTTTTACGTTCAATGTATCCGTCTGCAACAAAAATGCCAAAGGCTCGCAGTGTTGCTGCTTCATAGTCATAGGACATAGTTGTATAAGGATGATCCCAATCCATCAAAACGCCCAATGCCTTAAACTCTTGTCGCTGAATATCGATCCACTTTTGCGCATAGACTCTGCAGGCACTTTTTAACTCTTGTGGCGCTAATCCCGGTTGCTCTTGGGTAACCTTAAGTTCAATAGGCAATCCATGGCAATCCCATCCCGGTTTAACATAAGCATGCTTACCCATCATGCGTTGCGCTTTGGTAATAATATCTTTTAAAATCTTATTATAGGCATGGCCAAGATGGATGTGCCCATTGGCATAGGGAGGGCCATCATGCAAAATAAAATTTTCTTGCCCTTTATTAAATTCGGCAACCATTTCATAAAGATTCTGATCTTCCCAGCGTTTAATCATGACTGGATCTTCAATTTTTGGATTTGCCTGCATAGGAAAATCCGTGCGCGGGAGATTTAATGTATCCTTAAAACTAACCCCTTGTTCAGTTTTTTCTTTACCAGTCATGCTATACTTTCCTTACACTTGGATATATATGAATTATCACTCGGGATAAAGTATAGCGCACTACTGTTTTTTTGCCAAAATGGCATCTATACTAACACTATCAAACGAAAGGCTTATTAATATAATGATACAACCATCACACGCCATCGGCATTTGGGGATTTGGGGTGGTAGGCAAATCGGCCTATACCTATCTACTGGGCAAAGCAAGACTAGAAGTGCTTGATAGCAAACCTTTATCACCAGCGGACAGGGAGTTGCTTGCTCAGCATGGCACTCCTTCATATGCCCAGGATGATCTTATGCAATTTTTAGAGCGCAATGACTATATTATCCCTAGCCCAGGCATTAACCTGCATCCTTATCAAGCCTACCGGCATAAATGGCTCTCAGAGCTTGATCTTTTTGCAGCTGCCTATAAAAAGCCTATCATTGCCATCACAGGAACCATCGGCAAAACGAGCACAACACATTTACTCGGTCAGCTACTCAATGCTGCTGGCATGACAACCGCTGTTGGCGGCAACATTGGCATTGGCATGCTTGATCTTCTTGCCCAACCAAGCCAAGCTGCGCTCCTTGAACTTTCCAGTTTCCAGTTACAGCTGAACAAATCCTTTGCCCCCGATCTTGCAATCTGGACAAACTTTTTCCCTAATCACCTTGACCGCCATGTAAATGAACAGGAATATTTTGATGCAAAAGCTATGATATTGGCCCATCAAACATCGCAGCACCATGCCCTACTACCACTTACAATCATTAACCGCCTACAATCTCATGACCGCTATTCTTTTTTCTCAGTAACGCCACCTTCACCTGATCTGCTGCAACGTCTTACTCCTCAAAATCGTCTCTATTATAACGAGCAAGAAAATATTCTACTTTTGCATAATGGCAACAAAACTGTGCTTATGCCCCAAGCAGCGCTGCCATCTATATCGTATACAGAAAATTGGCTCATAATCTGCGCAGCGCTTGACCTGCTTAATATTCCCCTAGACATTATAACTGCCTATAGCTCTACCCTCACACTACCCGAGCACCGTCTTGAAAAAATTACTACGCATCATGCGGTAGATATCTATAACGATTCAAAATCAACAACCCCTGAGGCAACACTAGCAGCACTGGCACAACTGAATAAAAAACCAACACATCTTTTATTGGGTGGCATTAGCAAAGGTATAGATCGCACACCACTCATCCAACAGCTCAAAGGCAAGGTCGTGCATATTTATATGTTTGGCAAGGAAGCAGAGCAGCTGCATGCCCTTGCTCAAGCTTGTGGCATTGCAAGCTCTTGCCATGCATCTCTTGATGATGCCGTAGCCGCATGTCTGCATTCAATGCAACCAGGATCTCAGATGATTTTTTCTCCCGCTGGAGCAAGCTTTGATCTATTTAGCAATTATATAGAGCGTGGAAATTATTTTAAAAAATTAATCAAGAACAGTATCCACCCACGCTAAATCCTCTTGCTGCTTTTGCTGTTCAAGATCAGCTAGCCTCTGAGCCTGCTTTTGCCGCTCAAGATCATAGGCTATATAATAGTTATAGTTTAGTTTAAAAATAAAATCCCTTCTGAGTGCCTCCAATTGTGCTAGTTGCTGCTTTTGCTTCTCCTGCTCAAGCAGCGCATGCGCATCACCGGTTAATGAACAACCCATCATGTGTGTCACCTGTCTTGTGACGTGCTCTGTCATAGCCGATTGGATATTCATACCGAGCGTGCCACCCTCTGATGTCCCACCAAACTGCGCAGTCGGGCATTCACGATCTTTGACGCTTTCTATGTCCATTGTGACCGCATGCGTGGCTTTGGTGCTATCCTCTTTTTTTTCAACTTTTTTGGGAGTGGTATATGAAAAGCCCCTCTGAGTACCAAACGTATACACATGAGAAGAAAACGCAGGCTTTTTAGGAATTGCTGTAGTAAAAGTTATTCTATCCTGTTGGGCAGCTATGACTGGTCCAGATATTATCACCATTACCATTGCCATAAAAACTGTATACATGCAAACCCTCGTATAATTGAAACTGTGCAAAGAAATAAACATACAAATGCGGCAAGTAGTATACACGATTGACAAAAAACTGATAATAATATTACGGTATGTGAAAACCATATTAGAAGAAAAAAGTGTATGCATGATTACCAGTAAGAAACAGATCCGTTCGGATCTTCATATTTTTCTAGGTTGTGTCTTGGCCCTTGTTGTTATAGGCCTACTCTTTATCTATTCTGCAAGCTCAGTCTATGCCTTAGATCGTTTTGGCTCAGCCCACTATTTTGTTAAAAAACAGCTTATAGGGCTTTTTTTAGGCATGATTGGATTGGTCATTGCACGCCGATTCCCGTTGTATCGCATTAAACGGCTAAGTCCTTTTTTGTTTTTAGGCTCATTGGGCCTTACCATACTTACCCTATTGCCTCACATTTCTCAACGTATCCATGGCTCAAGCAGGTGGATCTCGCTGTTTGGTATTGGATTTCAACCCAGCGAACTGCTGAAAATTTCATTAATTATCTATATGGCCTATTTTTTAGCAAAAAAAGAATATTCGGTGCGCTCGCTCACTCATAGTTATATTCCTTTTTTGTGTATCTTGGGAATCAGCGCATTGGTGCTGCTAAAGCAACCCGATTTTGGCCTGACCGTTACCCTTGTTATTACGGCATTCATACTGCTTTTTATCGCACAATCTAAGGCTCAACATCTGCTCATGACCCTATCTGCACTCATCCCGGTTGCTCTTGCGCTTATTTATTGCAAGCCCTATCGACTCAAGCGTATCTTAACCTTTTTAGATCCGTGGGCCGATCCACAAGGAGCTGGATTTCAGATTATTCAATCCCTGATTGCTATTGGCTCTGGCAGTATATGGGGCCTTGGCATAGGTCATTCAAAACAAAAGTTTTTTTATCTACCCATGCAACAGACCGATTTTATTTTTTCTATTATTGCTGAAGAGACGGGCTTTATTGGATCTACTGTTTTAATAACCCTGTTTATGCTCTTATTGTATAGCGGTATGCGCATTGCATGGCAGTTGACTGATACCTTCTCATTCTTTGTGGTCACCGGCTTTATCACTATGACAAGCCTACAAGCGGTGATCAATATTGCCGTGGCCACCGGCCTGGTGCCAACAAAAGGAATTGGATTGCCGTTTGTTAGTTACGGGCTTACCAGCCTCGTATGCAATCTGGCTATGGTTGGCCTTATTATTAATATTGTAGATGAAGGATGAACCTGCACAGTCATTTTGTTAAAAATACCGTAAAAAGATCAAACAGCTTCTTGCATTCAGATAAAAAATGGGTAATTATAGCATTACAAAATTCACGCCACTTTTATCAGGAGCATCTACCATGCAAGCAGCTACCACTATTCAAGCAATGGAATATCAAACCGCGCAATCCCCCCATCAGATCGATCCTCTTGGTGATGGCATTAGCTCATTAGAATTGGTACGCATTTCAGGATCTGATCTTGATATTGCTAATGCCGCTCGCGTCTCATACGGTAAATTAGTAACAGAATTAACCGATCGTGACCGCACACTCATTCGGTATCTGCTGCAGCATATGCATACAAGCCCTTTTGAGCACAATCAATTATCATTTCGGGTAAAATGCCCTATTTTCACTGCGCGCCAATGGATGAGGCATCGTATAAGTTCGTATAATGAAATTAGCTATCGTTATGTTAAAGCGCCCTTAGAATTTTATATTCCGCTACAATGGCGTCAGCAAGATAAACTCAACAAACAATCAACCATTGCGCCATTTGAAAATGAACAGCTGCGCGCAGAATATAAGCAATCCCTTGAAATGTCTGCCAAGACCTACGAACTACTCCTTGAGCAAGGCGTGGGGCGTGAGCTTGCGCGAGGTGTGTTACCTTTGTGCACCTATACCGAATTTATCTACACCTGCAATTTGCACTCGTTGATGCACTTTTTAAAACTCCGGCTGCATGCGGGTGCTCAGCATGAAATCCGTGCCTATGCAAACGCCATGCTTGAACTTGCAACACCACATTTTCCTGTTGCACTGCAGGCCTGGAAAGAATTGTATATGCCCGATTTGATGCTGATGGAAGAAAAGCTTTCGACCGTATTAAAGTAAGACGCTTTTCTATTCCTAGTCATGACAGGCTATAGTTGCACCCCAGCGCGCTTTACATAATCATGAATTACCAGAGTTTTAACAGTGAAGCTCGCACGGCTTAAAAGCCGTGGCTTCGCGATTATATGAATTTTATTTATTGATTTTTAACGTAATCTAATACAACGCTTATGTCGCATTTACCAGCAGTTTCTGCAAAATAGCCATCTGCCCAAAAACTATCTCCCCAATACACTTCCTCTAATTCGGGAAATTCTTCTCTTACAATTTTGCTACTTTTACCTTTAAACTTTTGAACCATCTGACTAACTGATACCGTTGGAACAAATTGAACGACAATATGTACATGATCTGGTTGTACATTTAATTCCAACACCGTCCAACCATTTGCTTCCGCACATAATCTCAACAGTTCATCTATTCTGCTTGCCAAACTACCTTTTAAAACTCTCTTTCTATATTTTGGTACCCAAACTATGTGAATCATAAGTCTATGCTTTGAATGTGCCCCACTTTTATAACTTATCATCCGTTTAGTATGGCAAACCCTGTCTCGCTTCGCAAACTCCGTTTGCTCTGCTCACTCATTTGATGCCCATTCATCCCCAGGTTTAAAACCCATGGGGTTTTCTGGGCATGTTAATAAAAAACCGCCTACTATGGTAAAGACATAGTAATGCCATTTTCTTCACGGGCAACTTTACCATTTTTATCGACCACAAAATGAATAGTGGTATCGCAGGCAAAGCTGTTAGGCGTCTGGCCATCGGGAGTCCGTAATACGCCATCCTTATCTGGAGTAAACACAGGAACATTTTTACCGGTCTTGTCATCTTTTTTTATAGTGATCGTCTCATTGCTCCATGTGCCCCGAACAAGCTTGCTCGGATCTTTGAAAAAATCAGCTAAATCGGTGGTCTTGCCATTAACGATTATTTTACCAATAAGAGAGCCTGTTTTATCTGATGGCCAGGCACCCCATAGTTTGTGCCCTGTATTTATTAGTATTACACCGCGTACTGGTGTGGATAGGCACATAGCGTCATCGTGATAAGACCATCCCAATTCACCTACAGAATCTCTATCTTGTACTCTTGGTATATAGCCACCAGCATTTGAATGAGGTTGTATATCATTCATTTGAAATTCGGGTACCGCATGTGTATGCTTAATGGGTTTATCGGTGCCATTGTAAATACTAAACTCTAAGCCTGCATACGCAGGCGATAGAGCGCATAATGTTAATAAAAAAAGATGTACGTTATTCTTCATACTTTTTCCTTTAATTAATTTACGGCAATGACATTGTTATACCATTTTCTTCACGGGCAACTTTGCCATTTTTATCCACGACAAAATGAATAGTGGTATCACATGCAAAGCTATTGGGTGTTTGGCCATCGGGAGTCCTTAATACGCCATCCTTATCTGGGGTAAACACAGGAACATTTTGACCCGTCTTCTCATCTTTTTTTATACTGATTGTCTCATTGCTCCATGTACCGCGAACAAGCTTGCTCGGATCATTAAAAAAATTGCCTAAATTGGTGGTTTTGCCATTTACGGTAATTTTACCAATAAGGCTACCCGTTCCACTTGCAGACCAACGTTGATAACGGTCTTTGCCCAGTATTAATACCTCTGTTAGCGTTGATATGCACATAGGACCACTATAATTCCATGCAAGATGTCCTAGCGTATCAGTGTTTCTAGTCCGTTCTATATAACGACCAGCATTCGAGTGTGGCGCTATATCGCCCATGCTAAACTCTAGCATGCTATGTTCATGCTTAATTGGTTTATCCATACCATTATAGATGCTAAATTCTAAGCCTGCCTGCACTGGCTGTAGTAAGAATAGAGTAGACAATAGTAGTATATACTGCTTCATATTAGTCCCTTTTTTATATAGTTTTAGTTTAACAAATAAGATAGGCTAACCACAATACTCTTTATTCTCTTTACATAATCATGAATTACCAGAGCTCTAACAATAAAAAAAGGCTCGCGGCAAACCGCGAGCCTTTTTTGTGACATAATCAATGTATGAATATACATTACGCAGCTTTATCCCAATTCATGGCCAAATCAATAAGCAAGCGAACCCCTGCTCCTGTTGCACCATCGGCACGGTAGTAGGAAATATCTGGCACATCAAACGCTGTACCTGCTATATCCAAATGCACCCATGGAACATCATCAACAAAGTTCTGCAAGAACAACGCTGCCGTGATGGCACCTGCCATATATTTTGGGCTGCCAATGTTGCAAATGTCGGCTACCGTTGATTTGATAGCTACCTTATAATCATCGGGCAATGGCAAACGCCAGAGTTTATCGCCCGTACGCTGTGCTGCCTGCATTACCTGATGGGTAAAATCATCATGCTGACTCATAAGACCCGTAGAAATGGGGCCCGAGGGCATAGGCACATGCACCCGTTAAGGTTGCTAAATCAATAATCGCATCGAGCTTATAATGTTTAACGGCATATGAAAGAGCATCTGCCAAAATCAAGCGCCCTTCCGCATCAGTATTTTTAATTTCTGCAGTTTTGCCATTATAAAAGGTGGCAATATCGCCCGGTTTTGTTGCCTTACCACTTGGTAGATTTTCAGATAAGCGGCGTAAGCAGCAACAATATTAACATCCGGCTTTAATTTTGCCAGCGCCACCATAGCTGCAATTACCGCAGCCGCACCCGACATATCTTCTTTCATAGTTTCCATAGATGCCGCTGGTTTAATGCTCAAGCCGCCAGAATCAAAGGTGATTCCTTTGCCAACAAATGCCAATGGTTGGCGCGCCTTTTTTGCCGGTATATTCCATAATAACCAAATGGCAATCACGATCCGATCCTTTTGAAACTGCGCAAGACCACCCATACCCATGGTGCAAACTTCATGCTCATTAAAAACGGTAATCTTAAGCCCATTATCTTTTGCAATTTCTTTCGCCTTATGGGTCATATCGGTAGGGGTTAAATTTTCTGGTGGCAAATCAATCCAATACCGACATGTATTAACCGACAAGGCAATAATATTACCCTCTTCAATACCTGCCTGCACGGCTTTTTTATCACCGTCGGTAACAAAATCAACTTCCTTAAGATCTTTGATCTTACGATCTTCATCAGTAATAAATTCATCAAAATGATAGAGTGCCATTTGTAGCGCAATGGTCGTCTGTTTGGCTAATTCACGCATATCAATACCAAAAACTGCTGGATCGGGCAATTGCACTGCTAATGAAGTCCCCTTGCGTGCTTCTACAAGACGAGTAACAACGCCCAAGGCCCGGCGATATGTTTCTGCATCAATATTTTTTTTATCTTTTCTTTTGCCTAGACCCACAAAAATAAGATCGCGCATGGCGCCATTCTGCGATCCAGGTACTACAAGCGAGCTGAGCGCCTTACCCGTAAATTTTTGTTTGGTCATCGCGGCCGAAAGCGCAGGAAAAAATGCTGTTGCAACCGCATTAAACGATGCACTATCAAATCCTTGCTCGACTAAAAATGCGATACTATCAGTTTTTTGTTCAATAATCGCGTGGGGGCTTACCTTAATGGTAACCTTAAGCTTTGCTGACATGCACAGTCCCTTTCATTTAAAAAGCAATACATATCCTTTTTGCACAACGATCTGTGAGCATACCATACCTGATATTTTTTTTGAAATAGCTATTGAAACTACACCTCAAGGTTGTGTAAAAAATCATTTATTTTATAATACGCATACTCTAGACAATGAGATAGCCCGTTTTTAAGCTGATCACGAGATAGCTGCCGCATGAGATAGACTGTATAAGGGCGATTTTATAAAAAACGATATACAACTATTAGAACATGAATATTTTGAGTCAACGTTTGAGAGTATTTTTAAGACGGATTATGATACTGCTCATAAAGCTGCTCAAGATAAAACGACTGGCAACCCCTGGTATATGGGTACATATGAAGATCCTATATGAATATTGGAATAATTAAATAAATATCTAGCTATTTTCTTGGAATACCTCACAAGCTATTAATGAACTGGAATAATATCATGCACATAAAAATGAATAAAATAAATGAGGATAATTGTTATGTTATATACCACTTTGAAACTGATATTGATATTGGCGATAAAACCACTATCTGGGCAACAAAAAATGGTTATTGTAAATTCAATAAACACACCGAAGAATTTGAGTTAGATCTTATAGAAACAGATAAATATTTTTTGACAAAGAATAACAGAGAAATAATTAAAGTCATGGTAGCTTTAATAAGAATAAAACGTGAAAATGGCCCATTTCCAGACATACTTGATATAGCAACTGGATAGAAAGACCTCTTGCTTATAATAACCATTTCATTATCCTAAAAAGCCATTACAACACTATTCAATATACTCATCTACAGAAAGTTATATAGCATGATCAGAAAATATAGTTCATTGCTTTTATGTGTCATCAGCATAATGATGCCAGCTGAGCCATTATTGGGCAATACGGTACAACCCAAAAAAAATAATCTACAATTTGCCCGCAAAGTAGCGATCCTATATGGCACTGATTTCATTCTTGGTGGCATAGCAGGTGCATTTGGTACAGCTGCTTTCTATATGTTCACGCAAGAGGTTTTTAAAAACAATCCAAGCGGATTCGAAATGCAAAGACAGTTCATTAAAATACCATTGGGGTTTTCAATTGCTGCAACTATTGTTGGTGCAGGACTGCTTATGTGGGGGATGCAAAATAATAGTGATGTAGATGACGACACAGAGATAGTGGTAATCCCATCTCGTTATGGCTTTACTAATCGATAACATTAAAAAACATACTTCTTAACGAAAGTTATATAGCATGATCAGAAAATATAGCGCTTTGTATCTTATGGCATTGAGCCTTGTATGCTCATCTACACAAGCTGTTGAATCTCATAGCAAAAAAGATCTTACGTTCATGGGAAAAGTTGCTGTAGTCTCTGGCGCTCTATGCTCTATTGGCGGCTTTATAGGTACAGTTTCATCTACCGCGGTCTTTATAATCACCAGAAAAAATTTACACGCCATGGCACAAGTTGATCCAGAAGCAACATCAATTTTCACAACTATGATGACGATACAAATTGGAGGATCATTAGCTATTGCAGCACTTGGAGCCGCATTGCTCAAATGGGGATCGCAACAATATAGCCATGAAACTGATGGCCACACTCAATGCTGCCATAGTAAGGCGTAGGACTATCTCTATTTTGCATGCACAATAGGCAGGCAATGCTATCGCATATTGCCTGCCTATATCTATATCTAAACCTTTTTAATGGAGTATGCGCTGCATCTGATCTAGCTCATGGGGTGTTCTACGCATGAAAAGTTTCATGGAGCTTATCACCAGCCCTCACTGAAGACAGCATTTCTTCTTGCCCATTAAACATATGATATGCATCGAAACTAACGCCTGTCCCCGGTTGCAGAGTATTTTCAAGCGTATGCGATTGGCCTTGGCCATAATATGCGGTAACTTTTTCTGCTGTTGTACCATTATTACCAACATAAAAGGCTGTAGCACTGACACAATACAGCGTTACAGTCAACGCCATCAATGTATTCAGCTTCATACTCATCTCCTTTGCTACGCTCTATGTTTTAGACATTAATATTCGTGCCATTAATATCGGCAGCGCTCTGTCCTGTAAAATCAGCAACTGTTTGATTACCTACCTTTATCTTTAAGATTTGCTCGTTTCCGCTGCTGGCGCCAAAATTGCGGATCACAGGGAATATATACGATTGTCCAGCCTCTAAAAATCCTGCCAATCCGACAAGTCCGGTATACTCTACCATATAACCAATTTGCCCGTTTGTAGTATTATTAAGTCTTACACTGTCTGGTGTAGCTGCCACAAGATTGCCTGCAACTATCACGAGCAAACTTACCATTATCATGTTCATCTTCATACTCATCTCTCCTTATAATTAAATAATATTATTGAACATCTTTAGAAAAATTGGCGATCTGGCCATCAGATTTCTGTGAAAGGTCTTGCTTACCATTGTCACCCCATTCCAAGCCAGTAATACGCACTTTTTTGCCATCTACATCTTTATATAAATCAAATGCAATAACTGCATTCTTTGGGATTGTGTATGATTCACGAACTGCATCATTACCCTTGCCATACACCCCAGCCACCTTTAAATCACCAGCGCTAACATTTTTTAATGATGCTCCTGAAGCGGCATAGAGCCCGCAACTTGCAACCATGACTACTACTGCCATCACATACATATTCATCTTCATACTCATCTCCTTTATAGTTAAACAATATTATTCATTATCATCGGCCTTAGATTCTCGCACCCTATCATGAAGTTCTACAATCGTGGTGCCTATTTGATGATAGGTTTTACCGGTCAGATCAATAACCGTTCCATCATCTTGATGAATCTCTTTAATTACTCTTTTTCTTGACCCGTCTTTAAACCATACTGGATATGCAATTCCCACACCAGGAAGCAACGTTATACGATACGGATCAGCTTTGCCGGTATAATACACCTCTACCGTATGATTCTCTAAACCACCATTTTTTATAGCCAGAACATAATCAGATTTATTAGCCTGTTTTGGTTGAGTGATTACGGCAAGTACCGGAGCGGCTTGAATTTCTTGCGCTGGCTCAGCCTCGACTGATGTATTACGTGTTTTTTTATCATTGAGGAATCGCTCCAATATCTCAACTCTTTTTTCCACTTGTTCAGCATTAGTCTCTGGGAACAATGTAAGCTGAGCATCTTTGACCAGCACAAATCCTAAACCATCTTCAGGAATGGTTGTGAGATCTATCGCATTACCATGTTGCAATGCTATCTTGGTAAATGGCTTATCATGCCACGTTCTGGTAAAACGAATTACGCTATATGGCTCATGGGTCTCTGAAGCCACTTGCGCATCATCACCAGATCCATAGGTTATAGTGATATCAGCAGGTTTATCATCTGTATTGACTACATACATTCCGCACACATTATTTACATACAGTAGTATCACAACACTATACGCCATATATTTCATGGTATCCTCTCGCACTATAAACAAAATCCGCAACTAAACCCTACCCCACCGCCATAGCCACAGCCACCATACCCCCACCCGCCATAACCACAGCCGCCCCATCCTGGATAACAGCTGCTCCAGCACCCGCCATACCACCACGGTGCCGTATTCCAATAATAGGCAGCTTCTTCTGCTTTGCGTTGCCGCTCCTCATTTTTTTGCTGCACTCGATCATTTAAATCATCTTGCAAATATGTATCAATAAAAGTATGGAGTTGATCGCTACTCAAAGAACCTGAGAGCATTGCTATGGCACCAGACTCATCATATACGGGTGAGCCTTCTTTAAAGATAATCACGGTGGGCAGCTGAGTAATGGCAAAATCAGCCTGCAAATCTTCAAGGTGGTTGCGTGCACTATCAACGGTTAAAAATTGTAGATCTGCTTGTCGATATAATGAATAGCTACTCACCAGATTGATCATACGTAATAATCCATCACGATCAGTATCGGTCATTGCACAACTATCATATATAACTGCAGCAGCGAATGGGAATTTACATCGTCCTAATGCTGTATAAAAATTTCTTGACCGTCTTGACCGCATATACATTGCCGCATGGGCAACGAGCGCTCGATTGACGCACCAATTAATGCAATGATGAGGAAGAAACAATATGAAAGCCGCTTCATTATCCCCTCCTTATCTGTGTGACTGGTTCATCATTGTCTTGCTCGATGATTTCTTGCACATAGCCAGTCAGCAACCCATCTTTACCCTTGGCAAGAAAGTCTTGTATCCACGCGGCATATTCTTCTGGGGCATAAAGAAGTAAGAGTCAAAATGGCGCCGGCCATTGGTGATGCGTAATATCTTGTACGACGACCCTGTATTATTAAAAACTGATTTTATACCGTCCACTGAAACTTTCTCATCATTTCTGCAGAGAATATACAAGACTGGGACTTTAATTTTTTCAACTGTTTTTACTGGGTCTATAGGAAAAACACGCATTGCAATATCACGAGCATCCATATGCGCCACGGCTTTGAGTACCATTTTTAATAATGATTGCACATAGGGATGAAACGCATATTTTTGCAAGACATCACGCCCTGGCATAGCAAATGAATGTCCGCATACATTGAATTTTAAATTTTATATGACCAGCGTTTAATAACATTTTCTGCCGAATCAAACGGGCAATCAAGAATCATGGCAGCAAATAAGGATTCATCTTTAGCCTGCGCTTCTATTGCAGCAACAGCCCCCATCGAAAAGCCATATGCAAAGAGTGGCTTGCCTTTTAGTGCTGGATGGTGTTTTAAAAATTTTGCTGCTGCAATAACATCATATGCCTCATCACGACCCAAGGTGCAATATTGATCGCACACATTTTCGCCATGCGCTCGAAAATCGAAACTCATAATATTATACTCACCACGAGGAAACAGCTGACGTAAAAATCCAGCGTCGATCTTGTCACACATAAATCCATGGCATATCAACACCGTGGCTTTAGCATCTTCATACTGAACCAAAAGGCCATTACGTTCTATTTTTTTACCTTCATACGTGCCACCATGAGGGTAAAAAACCACTTTTTCAGTCAAAGCGCCCTTTACTGCATCAGTGCTCCGGGCAACAATAGACCCATAATCACCAACTCTGATGTTTACGGGCTCGTATTTAGCAAAAATACCCTGACCCGTGAGCATCATGACGATAAGAATAAATACTAATCCTTTTATAAGCCCTTTTAAGCCAATCATGGCACATCCTCTGCATTACCCACTACTTTCTTGTTATTACGATTATAGCAAGCATTGTTTTCAGACTGCAACAATTTGGGCATTAATAAAATATTATATCAACGACACAACAATTTTTATGAATACACAAGTGCTCGTAACAAAAAAGCCCTCATTTCTGAGGGCTTTTTGTTAAAAATTGACTGATCCTTCGACAAGCTCCCCTTCGACAGGCTCAGGATGATAGAAGTGGCTTACGTGGTGATAAAAGGCTTATAAATTGTTCCAATTCCTGCTTGGTCATAATGCCTGAATGTTGGGCAACTGCTTTACCCTCTTTAAAGATAACCAGGGTTGGTATTCTGCGCACATCAAAGGCATGTACCAAATCCGTTACGGTATCAATTTCTCCTGCCGCATTAACCTTAACTACCTTCAGATCATTTTCATGCTCTTTTGCCACGAGCTTAAGAACCGGTAGCAAAGCAAGACATGAAGGGCAATCTTCGGACCAAAAATCCATCATAATGGGCAAAGATGTTTGCTTGGCTTCCTTCAGAAGCTCTGCGTAGGATCCTATACTAGGCAACTCATAATCCTCGATAGCTTTAAACAAAGAACGCTCCTTGGCTAACTTCTGGGCAATGCTTGGGCCAAAACCTATTGAACGCAAGAATGCCAATGCATCCAGGGCTGCCTCGGTACCCCTGCCACCAGAACTCCAGGCTTGGCGATACCGATAATCCTCAATTTCACCGGCTGCAAATACTCCAGGTACTGATGTTTTATGAGTGCCATCAAAGGTTTTGACATAGCCGTGATCATTGATAGCCAATTTGCCTTTGAATAGTTGGGAATTTGGATCATGCCCAACTGCCAAAAACACCCCATCAATTGGCATATGGGTTACTTCTTTGGTTTGATTGTTCAAAAGATCAATGCCTGTTACATGGGCATCATCACCTTGGGTACCTATAATCTTTTGAATTTCAACGTTATAAAGCACCTTAATCTTTGGATTATCCTTAATACGCTCCTGCATACTTGCCGCTGCCCGTAACGACCCTTTACGCACCAAGAGGGTGATGGATTTAACATGATTTCTAGTTGCAGCGCTTCTTCTATAGCAGAATCACCACCACCAACTACTACAACATCCATCCCTTTGAAAAAAAGCGCATCGCACTTGGCACATGCAGTAACGCCTCTACCCCAATAAGTATCTTCACCAGGAACACCCAATTTGCGGGGACTTGCTCCGGTAGCAACAACTACCGAAAGAGCATGAATCGTCTTGCCATTCATGGTCTTGAGAACAAAAGGCCATTGTGAAAAATCAACGCTTTCGACAGCATCAGCCATAAATTCTGCTCCTGCCGCTGCCACCTGCTCACGCAACTCTTTAATAATATCGGGCCCTAAAATAGATTTTTGGCCACCCCAGTTGCCAACTTCAGTAGTATACATTAAAAGCCCACCAGGATTCTGGCCCTCTATAATCAAAGTTTCAGTGTTATCCCGTGCGCCATACAGCCCCGCACCAAGACCTGCTGGCCCTGAGCCAATAATAACCAAGGGAATAACATTTTCTTTATCAAAAACCGTTGTAATATCATGGGTAACTGTTGGTGCACTGCCCACTAGTGATTTTGCCCACCCAACCACTGCTTGATAATAAGAAAGTTGGGTGCCAGTGCTACCATGGTCTTCACGCCCCATACAGCCTTGCATACCCAATATCGATATCGATAAGCCAACAAAAACTATCTTTTTTTGCATCATACGAACGTTCATTATAAATATCCTTCTTGCAACCGCCAGATTTGATCACACTGATACTATTGTTAATAAGAATGACATGGTTTTTGAGTTTATACAAACATTCCAATACAGGGCATGCCCCCATTTGGATGATTTCATTAAAAAAGCCCCTTAAATCCACTATTTTTAATCGACAAGAGCGTAAACATAGATTATTATTAATCCATATCTAATACACAGTTTTTACCCTGAAAGTATCCACGTTGGAGGATAAACCCACAATGACCATTTCTAATAGCACAAAAAACAGCCTACTGCTTGCCCTGAGTGTGTGTTTCTTACTACCGCACACTACCTATACACAAGAAACCATGGCTGATCAAATTCCAGCCGCCGTTATGAAAGAACAGCAAGATGCCCTTGACCAACTTTTGCGCCAGCATCTTGCCCATGCAAAAGCCCTTGATCGCTTACTTGAAGATCAACTCATTCTCATGAGCAGCGGGGCTATAAAAGTAACTGATAAACAAACTATTATTAACAACATCAAAGACTTAAAAGAGTTTATCGGATCCTTGAATAATGAAGGCTTTGTACAAATTGATATACCAACCCTCCAGCTACTTGCCTTTTTAAACAAATCGATAATGGAGCATATGATAAAGGCACTGGATAACTATTTAGTTGCTTTCCCCGCAGTTTCATATCGAACAAACCATGATGCGTCACAAGCCCAACTATGAGGTAACCTATGAAGGCTTGCTTGAGGACATAGCAAAAAACGGCAAAACCCTGGAAATCGTAACGGCAAAAACTGCCACCGCTGGCCTACGTTGGTATAATAAAGCTTATAGAAAATTAGATCATTACGTATTGCAGCCCGCTGACCGCTATCAAGTCCCATTACGTGCAAGCATTGCTGCTGGCTTAGGGTTTCTTGGATTTCAGACAATGTTCCGCTTGCCCTATAAAGTATGAATTCTTACCATTTTTTAGACAAACATTTGGTCATTATCCGCAAATAGGCGCCGGCAACACAGTAATAAACGCCGATGAGCTCAAGCCTTATGGGAATTTCAATAGATTTTGCATAGAAACAACCAGTGGGTATGCGCCCGTTGATATGGCAATTTGGGGAGGCCTTGCTGCCTATCTTGTCCTTGAACGAGAAAAAATTAAACTATGAGGGCGATAAACTCAGCAAATTGCATAACTTTCTCAAGGGTGGAACCTATGCAAAAAACCTGAAATTAAGTTTGCTATCAATCCACGTGTTACCTTTAAAGATTTGGTTGGCTTACACCATGAAAAAGAGACGCTTTCCTTTATTGTAAAATATATGGAAGACCCAGAGCGTTTTGATCGCGCAAAACTCACGCCAGAAAAAGGTTACTTACTCACCGGACCTACACGTACGGGTAAATCATACTTGGCTGAAGCATTGGCTGGTGAAATTAAAGAGATGTTCAAGCGTACTAATAAAAATCCTGATGATTTTAACTTCTTCACTTTGTCCGCATCCTTTATTTTAGCAGAGGGTATCGATGTTCTTATAGAGCGCGCAAAAAAATACGCTCCGTGCATCATATTTGTTGATGAAATAGATTTATTGTGCCTGCAACGCGCTGGCGGCAACGCAGTTGAGCTGAGCAAATTCTTAACGTCTATGAGCGGATTTTTAGAAAGCGATCCAGAAAAAGTAGTTATCATGATTGCTGCAACCAATAGACCACAAAATCTTGATACTGCATTGCGTCAACGTGGTCGTTTTGGTAAAGAGCTCCGCTTTGACTACCCAGGGTTTAACGATCGCAAAGAGCTATTCACTCGCAGAATCGGCGCTCTTGCCAATGTTAATGCATTTGATATTGATAAACTTGCACGTGAGACTGAGGGCAAATCATATGAAGATATCAACGCACTAGTAAGAGCAGCCTTCCAAAAGGGCATTATCAATGGTGAAGTACTCAACCAAGAGGCGCTCGAAAAATGTCTTGATGAAGAAGTCCGCAATATTATTCCATCAAGCAATACAGAGCCATCTGCTCCAGAGCAAGAATTGATCGCCGCTCATCAAAAAGCTGGTCAAGCATTGGCTGTGATGCTGCTCGATGGCAAAGAAAAACTTGCAAAAGTCACTATTAAACCGTATCTGACCAATTTGCACGAAGAGGCCGCCTGGGAAGCAATTTAGGAAAATAAAGACACCCAACAAAAGAAGATCCAGTATGGCAAAATCTATACACGCCATGACTACGACATAAAAGATCTGCATCGCCTGGAAGATAAAGTGGTTCAATGTAAGATTCAACTTGCAGGATTTGCGGCCGAAGAGCTGCTCTTGGGATCTTCTGGTTATGGCTACCACCAAGAGGCGGCAACCGCTGCTTTTGGGATAGCACAATCTATTGTTTCTGAAGGCATCAATCTCAAAGATCTTCCTGAATCCCTGCGCGCCACCTATATTAGCAAGGCTCTGGAACTGAAAAAACAACATGCAAGTGAGATAAAAGCATTGCTTGCAAAACATAAAGATAAACTCAAACTGTTAACCGATGCCCTGCTTAAAAAGCATACACTCACGGGCAAAGAAGCTGCGCAGATTGTTGGCTTGCCCTATAAAGATCCGGCAGAACCAGCAGTCAGCAAACGCATACAGCAAGAATTGGGAATTGTCGAAGCATAATAGGGCGCTTCACATCTAATCTACAAAAATATACTAAGGCCTGGTACTAGTACCAGGCCTTAGTTATTATAAGCCACCTAATACATCTACTTGTGCAATGCGCTCTTGATAACGCCCTGCTTTAAACGGTGTTGCAAGCCATGCAGATATCATCGTGATTGACTGTTGCTCAGTTACAAAATCAGCAGGAAGCACCAAGATATTGGCATTATCATCTGATGCTGCACAACGCGCAACAACCTCATTCCATACCAATGCTGCATAGATACCTTTATAGCGATTAGCTACGACTGCCATGCCAATACCGCTGCCACACAGCAAAACGCCTCGGGCTACTTTGCCCTGCTGCAAGGCACGGCTCACATGCGCACCAAATTCCGGATAATCAGAACGCTGATCACTATAGGCACCAACATCTAGCCACGTGATTGTATGCCCTGCTAATACTGTCTGTTTTTTTATAAATTCCTTGTGCGCAAATCCACGGTGATCAGTGCCAATTGCAATGTTCATCATACCTCCTCATTGTCACTACACGCATCATCAAAGACGGTATCTGTTTGCTCCTGCTCATCCTCGCATAATTCATCATTGCATGATCCATCTGCGTAATAATCGCCACACTGCACGCAGCCATTACAAATACGGTCACATGCATATACCTGCCCATCTTCTGGGATATACCACGTGAGTGCTACTTCTTTTTCAATACCCCTAAAGCAGAGCCACATACATTGCGATGTTCCATCGACAAGCAATGGTTGATCATCAGCATCCTTGGCATCAAACTTCACACGATAAGCAATTTTAAAGTTATTGAAACGTTTACCAAAAAATGATTGGTACACAGGATCAAGATCAATTTCTTTGATTTCAATTGGCGTAAAGCAACGACCATCGAGCTTTAAGAACACCATCCATTCACTTTGTGCTTCACCCAAGACCATACGATAGGAGCTCAACACATAAAAGGTAATAAAGTGGTTGTTTTCTTCAAGCTGTCGACGCAAGAATGCCATTTTACGCTCTTCACTCTTGCCACATTTGAGCATATAGACGTTGGTATAGGCAGTTTTAACTTCATCAGAAAGCCAGAGCGCATCAAACATTGCCACAGTTGTGAATTGATCATAGGCCACAACAGAGCGCAGATAGCGCGCTGGAATATCGGTTACTTCAAGCTCTTGCCCCTGATAAAAAGTCTGCTTGCCCCAATCAATCAGACGGCCACAACCTGGTAAAAGTAACAACAAACTAAGTACGAAAACCACCGATAATGTGCTATGCTTCATAAACGTGCCTTTTTTTAAAATCTCACCGTATTAGTAGTATCCTAAAAAAAAGACGCTTAATTTACAAGGTCAAAACTCAACTATGAAACAGATGATCGCTTTATTTACATGGCGCTACCTACGCGGCACATCATCGCAAACAACGCTCTCACTTTTAGTAAAGATCTGTTTTGTAGCTATTTTTATTGCCACTTTTGCCTTAACACTCATCGTATGTATCATGCAAGGCTTTGAAAAGATCACCCATGAAAAACTGCGTGGCATTAATGCGCCTATTATTATGCGTGCCTATGGTGATGAGCTCAATGTTGCTCAGATACAAAGAGTTTTGCGCGCAGAGTTTCCTGAAATCATCGGGATAACCCCGACAACATTTAACCAAGCAATTATTCAAAGTGCCAGTTGCAATGATATAACACATGTCATTGCACTTAAAGCAATAGATCCTACAACAGAACCTTCCGTCAGCTGCTTGCATCAAAAGATACGGCGCAAAAGGACTGGCACATCCCAGTCCTTTGCTGCATTATTTGATGACCACTCGCTCCTGATTGGTGATGCACTGGCTCAGGCATTGGCTGTGCAGCCAGGCGATCCGGTGACCATAGTATCACTTGATCAAGCACGTTCTTCCCATAACAACATTGCGTTTAAAAGTTATCGCGCACTCGTAGCTGCAACATTCACCACCGGCATTGATGAGTTTGATACCAACATACTTGTATGCTCCTATGGATTTTTCCATACACTATTTCCTGATGCTGGTGTTACACAACTTAATATTAATGTAGCACCCGCCACTGATGAAGATGCTCTTGCACACAAACTACGCAACAGATTTGGGATAGACATAGCATCATGGAAAGAGTTATACCCAGCTCTTGTTTCAGCACTCACACTAGAAAAATATGCCATGCTCTTTATTCTCATACTCATATTGTTGGTAGCCTGTACTAATATTATTGCGCTTGAATTTATGCATATTGTGCACAAACGTGCTGATATCGCGATACTAAAAGCCATGGGAGCACAACACACCCTACTCACAACGCTATTTATGGTATTTGGTGTCAGCATTGCACTCTGCGCAACCACTGCTGGGCTTGTATGCGCGGCCATTGCGTGCTATCTACTCGACCATTATCCCTTTATTAAGCTGCCCGATGCCTATTGCGTAGCATTCTCACAGCTACCTGTCAGTATGGATTGGCAGATTTTTGTTTTCGTATTTACTCTTGTGATGGTACTGAGTAGTATTGCTACATGGATCCCAACTCGTGGTATACGCACCATGACACTTGCCACATTATTACGATCGGAGAGGTAAAAAACTATGGTAGTAGCACTACGATCTCAGCTTGCATCATATGCGCTAACCAATCAACGCGTTTTGGTACGCGCTGATCTGAACGTGCCTATTAAAAATTGCACGATTATCAATGATCATCGCCTCAGGGCACTTGTGCCAACAATCGATCTTATACGCAGAAAGGGCGGCAAAATTATTCTTGCAACCCATATTGGACGGCCCACATGCTATACCGCAGATCTTTCAACCAGTTTATTGATACCCTGGTTTCAAGATCATGGTTATACCATTGATTATCAACCCGATCTAGAGCGCGCATACCAAGCAACACTTGATCCATCGCCATCACTTGTGCTGCTTGAAAATATGCGCTTTTTCCCCGGAGAAAAAAATCACGATCCCGTGTTTGTAGAGTTAATGGCACGCCTGGGTGATTATTATGTTAATGATGCTTTTGCCCTTGAACACCGCACTGATAGTTCGATTACAGATGTGCCAGCACGCTTTGCAGCTGATAAGCGCACTATCGGCCTTTTGGTTGCACATGAACTAACCATGCTTAATAAGCTGCTTGATCATCCGCCACAACCATGGACGCTCATTCTTGGTGGGGGCAAAGTAGCAGACAAATTGCCGCTCTTATATGCGTTAGTAGATACTGCAACCACCATACTTTTGGGACCAGCCATTGTATGCACTTTTTTAAAGGCGCTTGCAAAACCTGTTGGCAAATCATTAGTTGACGATCAATTGCTGGGAGAATGTTTAACATTTCTTGATCGGGCGCAACGTAAGGGCGTTAAGGTTCCATTCCCTATTGATTACTGTGTGGCGCACGGCTCGTTTTATGGGCGACTGAGTATCTGTGATGCTGATCAGGTTCCCGATGATGCCGTAATCGTGTCAATTGGCCCTAAAACAGCCAATCTCTTTGCCCCTGATATTGAACAAGCCAAAACAGTTTTTTATAACGGGTTGATGGGCGATAGCAGCAGGCCAGAAACATGGGATGGTAGTAACGCTCTATTTAATGCAATGGCACAATCATCTGGGTTTACCGTTATCGGTGGTGGCGATTCGGTGGCCATTGCTCAGCTGCTTGGCTATTCAGACAAGATCGGATACCTATCCACTGGCGGTGGTGCCACACTCACCTATCTTGCCGGCAAGGCATTGCCAGGATTAGAAATCTTTGGATACCCTAAAATATCGGACAAAAACTTAACAGTGTGAGTCCATCTAATAAATGATCTTTTACAAAAAGATCTGAGGAATCACATTTTTCATAGAGCACAAAGCCTTCATTATCATGACGCATCTGCCACGAGCAAAAATCATAATTCTTAAAGCCAAGATCTTTAGCTAACATGCCAGCTAAATCTGCATGCGTCTCGCCACCTTTTTTGATACTGCATCGATTAAGGCTGCGTACTTGACGGTTAAATGATGATAGTTGCATATGCGCACTAAAGGTTCTTGGATCTTGCCATGGGGCATCGATTTTGGCAAACGCTTCATCACGCGAAAATCCTGCAACACCTTTGGTGCAATTAAAATCGGGATTATCTACAAAATAAGCTGCCTTGTTAAGATTAAAACATTCCTCAGCGCACAGATCATGTAATACAAACTCGGTTACGTTATCTATGCCATGCAATAATAACATTCTACGTGGCAAGCTACTTAAATAACTGAGCATTTTGTTTTGCCTTTGTAACAATTCAAGTGACTCCATGCTCTGTCCTTTCTAAGAATTAAAAAACATGCTTCAACTACTACTCATTAGCTACTCTCTATACACCACCTTACCTCAGTTCATCTGCAACATCAACCATCATGGATAGTGCTTGTCAAAGAACCTATAAAAGCTGGTATATTCTTAATCTAGCGCAAGCGTCATACTAAAATCAATTGTATCGCTATCTACAACAAATTTGCTAGGACACATCAATAGTTTGACACAACACAACCTGTTTTTATACTGTTACACATAGTATCTGTACATAATATAAAGGCTCAATTACACTAAGCACCATTGAAGAAAATGAATAGTAAATGATAAATCACTGCGTTAATTACGTGATAAAGATATATAAAAATTATACTGCTCTTGTGTATCCGCTTATAGTCGTATGCATCACGCTGCATGCACGCAGCGTTCATAGACCGCAAGATCCATTGCTACCAACCATACAGATCAAAATCGTAGGGGAAAAAAATTATTGCACATTAAAAAATGGCAATCTCCGACAATATCCTTTATTTGATGTTTTTGATAAACAATTTTTCACGGAGCATCTTATTCCTGCGCAACCAATTAACTTCCGCAATAACAAGGATGCATCAGTTTCAGGATCACAGCTATCAAATCTTGTAGAGCAGCTGCTTGATCAGATACAGCATAAGAAAAAAGAGTATGAACATTTCATTATTCTGCAAGACAAAAACTTTAATCGTCGCAAGGCCTGTGGGTTATTAATTGTAAAGTTTAAAGACTACCCATTTGTCGTAAAACTTTTTATTGAAACGCCAAAAAGCTTTATAAATCCCTGGGCAAAAGGCTTTGAGCCAATTTTTTTCTTTTATATGGGAGGTGGTGTGAACCGCCACCTATCTGGCTTTACTCGTATTAAAAACCTAGAATACATTAAGCACCAACTTGCCAACAATCCAGACTGGAACCAACGCGTTGATACGCCCCGAAAATGGTTCTGGCTTCCAAAAAAAAGTTCGTGGTTGGAGATTGTCGGGACTAATATTGGCGGCAAAGCGGTGCAACGAACCACAATTCCTGCTATATACGCCATTATTGCCGATGCGATAGAACCAGAGCGTACGTTCTCTGGTATGCGTACGGAGGATACCAATATTGCATTGCACTTGTCTAATATGCTTGAAAGCAATCTTGATCCGCATATTACTAATTTTATTGTAGAAAAAAATACTCATAAAATTGTTATCATTGATACTGAACATTTTCCTACCATGGTCGGGCTTAAGAAAAAACGAATATTTGGTAGTTACATTGCATGGGTGATGGGTCTTGTGGAGAAATGCGCAAAAGATATGTTATTTTCAACCAAAAAAGATCGCCGTCTGGCACAGCAATCGACTAGTTCGCAATATCTTGTTCCATGCGTTTTAAATGATCGCGAAACTCTAGACGGTTCTCCGCATAATGCTCCACTTTGTTAATAGCATGCATAACCGTCGAATGATCACGTCCACCTAAAAACTCTCCAATATCACGCAATGATTTATTAGTAACCTTTTTCATCAGAAACATGGCAACTTGCCGCGCTAATGTCACTTCTTTATTCCGACTTTTTGATTGCAGGTCGGCAAGCGTATACGAATAATAATTGCTAACACACTTAATAACGGCATCAAAATCACCCCCCTGCTGCGCTTGCTCTGGCAAACGGCCTAATACACGTTTTGCAAGCTCAAGGGTAATGGGTTGCTTTGTTAATGATGCAAATGCCATAACACGAATTAACGAACCTTCTAGCTCACGAATATTAGAAACTGTTCGTGCGGCAATAAAATGAGCAACTTCATCACTGATGATTTCATTACTCATATCTGTTTTCTTTTTGATAATAGCAACCTTAGTCTCTAGCGATGGCTGTTGAATATCAGCAACAAGTCCCCACCCCAAACGCGAACGTAATCGTTCAGCAAGCCCTTGGATATTTTGGGGTATTGTGTCACTGGAAAGAACAATCTGCTTATGGGATTCATATAAGATATTGAAAATATGAAAAAACGCCTCTTGCGTCTGCTCTTTATTAGAAATAAATTGCACATCATCAATAAGCAAAGCATCAACATTTTTATATTTTGACTGAAATTGATGTACTTTGTTAAAACGAATAGCATTGATAAACTCATTAACAAATCTATCGGTCGTCTGATACAATACTACTGCTGTTTTATTTTTTGCTTTTATACCATTACCAATTGAATGCATCAAGTGGGTTTTGCCCAGCCCACAGCCACCATAAATAAATAGTGGATTATATAAATGACCAGGTTGTTCAGTAACTGCATGCGCCGCAGCATACGCCAAAGAATTACTCGGACCAACAATAAATGTATCAAAAGAGTAAGTTTTATTAATATGTCCTCGTGATTTGTCCAATATAGCAGGCTCAATGCCATCTTTACTCAATGCTGCTGGTTGAATAGCAATTGATGTTGACGATGATGGTGCAGCTGGCGCAACCACATTCTGTGCTTGTGTATCATGATCAACAAAAATAATGGTAGGATTTTCTACATTAAGTAAACGCCCAAGCTGAAGCTGGATTACAGCGCTATAGTTACGTTGGATCCATTCTTTAACAAAAACATTTGGAGCTCGTAAATAAACAGTACGCTGCAAAGCATCCCATCGACTTAACGTAACAGCCTTAAACCAAGTTTCTACAACTCGGCTGCCATATTCTTCTTTAATAATAATTAAAAATTGTTCCCAAATCCCCGTTACCACGTATATTCCGCTACAAAAAAAATGATATCACGTTAGATACTAGTACGACTGCACCACGGCCATTACTGTATAGCAAGAAGAGTAAGTTAGCAATAGTTATGTATAGACTCGCGCTTAAACCATCTTTATAATGATAAAAATTAAGTTTTTTACATAACTCTATCAACCAGATAGGTATACCATAATGATTCCACACAAACTACGCACACTATTGTTAGTCCTATGCTGCCTTCATAACCAATCAAGCATTGCCATGATGCAGCAAAAACCTTTATATCAACGGGTAAAGCAGTGCATGCCATCACTCAGCCGGAATCAATGCATAGGCGCGATTGCGCTCACTACTCTATGTGCAGCAGCGGCGACGCTATGGTACTTAAAAATTAAACCTGTACATCCCGTCATTGACCATTCTTCAACCAAACAACCCACGCACGTGCCTCCTGCGCCTACTGCCATTACTGTTCTCACAAGTCCCGCACTAGTTCCTACACCCCCATCCCCTTCAGGATCACCAAAGTCGCTGGAAACTTCCACGGAGGAAGAGGAATCTTATATGCCCACATTTCACCCACAAACTCCCGTAGCGCAAAAGCCACAGGATCCATCTGTAGAAGCATGGCTAGGACCTCATCGAGAACCTGCTATTAAACCTCTTGGCTGGAATACGCAACCACCTGAAGATGTCTTTGGCCAGTGCAAAGATCGATTACGCGATACATTCACCATAGACCACTTTTTATCTATGGCTGCTGGCGAACAAGACATACAGGCGGTTAAATGGGCCCTTGAACAAGGAGCCAATCCAAACTTTACCGATATAAATCATGTCTCACCCATACAATACGCACAAAATTATGAAAATAAAGCGCTCATTGCGTTATTAGTTGAGCACAAGGCTAATCCAGATCCGCAGCCTGTTTTAAAAAATAAGACATAGGCATCATTAAAATATCATGAGAAAAGCAAACAAAAAGACCCGCTAGCTACTCACTGTTTCAAAATAATGCGTAATCCCATCATGCATGGCAAGAGCAAGCTGCTGCCGATAGGTATCATCGGCCAATCGAGCTTCCTCTACAGGATTAGATAAAAAACCAAGTTCAACCAATATCGCCGGTTTTGTGGTTCCTACTAATACTTGGGATACTTTGTGCTTGATACCACGATCAACTACATCGGCATACTTTTTTTTTATAGCACCCATGAGGGCATCATGCACGCATGATGCCAATAGGCAACTACGTTGAGCACGCTTGTGCAATACATTATGTGCTAAGGCAAGCGTTGCCGGGGCAGCATCAGAAAAACAAAGTTTAAATAAGGAATCCTGCAAAGAAAAAACTTCGATGCCAGATGCTGTTGGCCGTTGCGAATAATTGGCGTGAATTGAAATAAAAAGATCTGCATCGGTGTTATTTGCTTGCGTAGTGCGTTGATCAAGTGCCACGGTTGTATCGCAATCTCGTGTTAAAAAAACTTCATAGCCATCATGTGCCAAAAGCTGCGCAAGATATAAACCTACATCAAGCGTAACCTGCTTTTCTTGGAGCTTGCTTATACCAATAGCCCCACCATCAGTACCGCCGTGCCCACAATCAACAACTATACCTCGTTTTTTTTTTACTTGAGCAGTACGTAACATAGAATGTCCTTTATTGCGCAATGCATCAAGTAATTCCTTACTCAAAAATCTGAATAAAACACCGTTGTTACCATCAATCGCAACAAAACTCTCACATTCCAAGACAACTTTATTTGCATTATAGCTGATGACTATCGTAATAGTTGTATCTGCATGTTTGATAGTCACCTGATAGGGCATTTTGGGTAAACGGTTAAGCGTATGTATCATCGCCTCTGCTACTGGATTAATTTTGGTTGACGGAAAAACAACTGTTACTTCGGTTATATCATGCTTTTTTTCTATAATCGGTACGATCTCGCCCATATGAGCAAGCGCAGGCTTACCTACCGCTTTACCCGGTTTTTGATACTGCAGAGGTTTTATCGAAACTGGTTTATCAAAATAGAGAACAACATGGCCAAATTCAAGCATATCTAATACCTTGGCGACTGAGGCAACATCCGGTACTGAACGATGATGAAAGACCTTATTAAGCTGATTATACGTGCCCTTATTTTTAGTATGTGCACTGTTTTTATGATGCACCTGATTGGCGTACGGCTTAACTGTGTTATCCGCATACGTTATGCCCATGCCTACGGCGCATAAGCCAATGCCCAGCGCTCTGTATATAGTCTGTATACATATCTTCATTATCTTCCCCTATAAAAAACCTATTGTTGTCTACAACACTATGATCATAATGGATCTGCAAGATATGCTAGTCGGTGTGATTTTTCCCATGCAGCCAAGAAGCTTTTAATCGGATAATACGCAACAATTGCTTCATCATGAGAAAATGCAGGATCATGGCAAATGACCGATTGCGTATCTGCATCCCATCCAATAACCATTAACAAATGTCCCTTTTCATATGCTTTTGGTGCACCCTGCAGATATCCTCGTACACTCACCACAACCGGTATGCCTTTTTGCAACCTTTGG
This sequence comes from uncultured bacterium, assembly GCA_963811005.1. GTDB lineage: Bacteria > Babelota > Babeliae > Babelales > Vermiphilaceae > CAWEPS01. The sequence goes on along the minus strand of CAWEPS010000015.1, from coordinate 11,040 downwards.
TAGAGAGCATGGAATGAATTGAGCCGTGCTACTGCAAATAAAAAATTGCCACCGCAGCAGTCGAATGCTTGGGCCATATTAAAAGGCCAACTGCCATAGGCATCAAGCCCGGCATCAAATGATTTTTCTGCAAAATCTATCGCATCAACATGTTTGCCAATCAAATAGCTGGTTAACATACTGCATGATGTTGGCGAACATAGACCATGATTACGTACGTGATTTAACATAAGCTGTGATTTTTTTGGCACATTAGAAAGCACAAGCGTGGGCAAATCTTCCATCTGCTCCGTAGACTCTGGCTGAAATTGATCAAAATCTGATACAGCAATAAAAACAGCACGCAACAATGATAAATTAGCGCCTTCATGCGCAATAATTTTTATACGGAAGGCATCGGCATGATCTTGCCCCATTTCTAAACGAACATGACAATATTGTATAGCACCATGGCTCACATTAAATGAGCGCTGAATATTCGCGCCCCACTCAATCATCTTGTACCAGTTACTCCAGCTTTTATCTTTACTATTACGTGCCTTTACCCAAAAAGAGAAATATCCTTGTGCCGGCCTAAAAGCATTCCAAGAAAACATCAATTGTGAAAACAGTGGAACCTGCTCTTTGGTAAAGGTAACTACTTTTTGTGATCCTGCCTGAGCAATCTCTTGCTCTGAAAAATTCTTTTGATAAAGCCATGTCCACGGTTTTGATGCATTACTAAAACTCACGCATACTAGTGATAGCAGCCAAGGACCAAAAGCTTTTTTGTATGTCAGTATGTTCATAGTATACCTTCTTGCCATCATATCTTTCTTAATCCCTGCTCATCTCTATACTACTTTATTTTACAAACAACCCACAATGGTTTTCAATTTGAATATTAATATGCCAATGTAGCCAATCTCTTTTCAATGCTATACAGTATACGCCATACTAAAATCGAGAAAAGCTCAATGTTATCTATACATGCGAGGAAAAGTGTATGCATCTTCACAGAATCTTTAATTGGATTATTGTTCTCATTACTATTTTAGGCCTTTTTATCACGTATTCTTTTTGCAAATCACCAACATTTCCAATCAAAGCATTTTGCGTGGTGCCGGTGGCTGATCTTCTTGGCTCAGCACAGAAAAAGTTGAGTTCTTATGCCTCTATCCCGGTATGTGGGGAGCTTAATGCCCATCTGTCATGCAACCGCGTGCATCAACTTTTGTATAATGAGCAAGTAACCATTGAAGAACACAAGCACAAACAATACCGTATTTCAATTCCTTCAGTCTATTATGTAACAGCCGATGCCCCTACAACTGCGCATACCACCTATTGGGTTAAAGATGATGCCTTGGTAACATTTGATACTTTAAAAAAAAATGGCCTATCACCTGATTATATCCCCGCTCCACTAGACTTTATGCACTCGCATCAGCCCACGCAGACTATTATTACCCTAGCACTGCCCTACCATGATCCTATAACCAATCTCACCTTTTCTGCAGGCACGCGATTTGTAGCCGCATCTACACCTGATCTTCCAAGCAACCGAAATAGTGTCGTTGTCTTTGACCCAGGAAAGAGCGCCTACCAAAAAATATCATTACCAAAATCATTGTGCATCGTAGCAAACGCAACAACACCACCTGCTACGCGTATTAAAAATTTTGTACAACTTCTTAAAACATGGGCTACCTTCAACACTGGCTTTATCCCCTATGTATGGGGAGGATCTAGCTTTACGACCCTCTATACCGAGCCATTTTTTGAGCGCACAACTACATGGTATGGCATACCTACCTCTTGGTATGAGTTTGACAAACCAGAGACTACACAACCAAAAGCCGGCTTTGATTGCACCACGCTTGTTGCACGTGCGGCACAGATGTGCGAAATTCCTTATCACTTCAAAAATAGCTTTACTCTAGAAAAGTATATGCTCCCCTTATCACCAACTGAGGATCTTGCTGAAGGTGATCTTATAAAAATACCAGGCCATGTGATGGTAGTAGCAAGCTTAGCGCACAACACTCTTTTTGAGGCACGCGGCTATTTACATGGTTATGGAAAGATACAAGAGATTCCTTTAGATCAGGTCTTTAAAGATATGCACACGTATCAGGATCTGGTCACGGCATATCGCACTCATCAGACCATCTACCGTCTCGATATCAATGGCGCAGTCCGAGATACTATAAACCAGGTTAAATTGTATACCGATGGCAAAGGTCTGGCAACAATCATATCCCTTTAAAAGGGCATAAGCTTTCTGCACAAAATGTATACGTTCCACATACAACAGATTGCTATATAAAAGCCAACGATCATCAACAGCGCAGGGTAATCATGCGCCAAACTCCAGAGCGTAACGGCCAACATAAGCTATGCCTATGCCGCATGCATGTGCCATAGGGATACGACTTTTTTTGCCAGAAGGGAACTTGAGTGGCGCAATCATAAGTAGTGCCAACATCATCACTACTGCAATAAGCCCATACAAATGGATACTATATTCAGCAGACCCAAATAGCGCCTGCTCATTAATGATAAGACAGACGGTAGATAACGCAGCAAGTGGCGTTGGCAATCCAATAAAAAATTGATAGTCAGATGCTTCAGTTACATTAAATTTGGCCAAACGAAATAGGCCTGCAAATAAATAGATAACTAATGCTCCCAATCCCAAAAAGCCCATGGCATGAAATTTCCAACTATACAGTACAATGGTAGGCGCGAAACAAAATGATATTGCATCGCAGAGAGAATCAAGTTCCATGCCAAGATGACTCGATGACCCTAAAGCGCGTGCTAACCGCCCATCTATAAGATCCATCAATCCCGCCAAAACAATGCACACTGCTGCGTGCATGTAGGCACCTTCAAGAGCTTTAATAATAGCTAAAAAACCCCGACAAAGCATTGGCAAAGGTAAAAAAAAACGGAATAACAAACAACTTTTTTTTACCAGATTTTTGCAATGATCGCAGCAACATTAAACGCATGTCCATCTCCCTAGGATAGTTTGACCTCCATACACTCGCTGACCAATACTCACTTGTAAATCTACCTCTTTTGGTAACAAAATATCAACACGTGAACCAAACCTGATCATACCTATCTTACTACAGCTGGTTACTGCATCATGCGGTTGTACCCAACAGCATATTCGTCGGGCTACCGTACCGGCAATCTGCCGCACTACTAACGATTGTCCATGGGGTGCCTTGATGTAAATATCATTCCGCTCATTGAGCAAAGAGCTTTTTGGCAAAAATGCCAGAGTAAACGTGCCTGGCTTATACACTACCCGTTCAATAGTACCAGCAACTGGAGACCAGTTAACATGCACATCAAAGGGTGAGAGAAAAATAGAAACTTTATAGGTATAGGCACCCTCTAAAGCGCCCAGTGGATCATAGTCAACCGCAACCACTTTGCCATCAGCAGGGCAAACTAGAATGGTAGCGTCAGTATGCGCTTGGGGACATACTCGTTCTGGATTACGAAAAAAATAGAATGTAAACACAAGAAATGCTACGACAACATAGAGCAGCGGGCGATAAAATAGAAACGCACCAAGTCCACAAAGTAGGGTAACTAATAAAATTTGTGCACCTTCAGTCCAGATCAAATTACTATTAATCCATGCCAGTATATTCATGATCACCTTTATGCAATAAAAAAGGGTATTCCTAAAAAATAAGAATACCCTTTTTTATCAAAAACTAAACGTTATGCTTGAGCATTATACCACACTGCTTTATTTATGAGCTTTTCTTGCTTGTTGTTTTGACTGTGGCGGCTGTTGTTTGCTGAGTGGGTTGCGAGTCACAACCTTAACGACTGAAAATTGTGGTTTTGCTGATGCTGCATCGGCATAGCGCTTTAACCCAGCAACAACTGCTGCTGCTGCCAATGCTCCTGCTACCGGCCATTTATATGACTGATAGGTATCAGAAAGCGATTGTGCTGCCGTTGTTAGCATACCGGGGCCTGAAGTTACCGATGGTTGAGAAGCTTTGCTACTACCACCATGCCACCATTTGCTGACATGCCATGCGCCATATATGCCGCCAGCTGCTACAGAAAATTTAGCAAAACGCTCAAGATTTTCTGCACATACTTTAGTAAAACCCTCAACCTGCTTTTTAATAGCATCGCCAAGTTTACCGACTACATAATAACTACCAGCACCGGCCATCATAAGACCGCCGATAACCACATGCGGTATCGCATGTGTTTTAGTAGGAACCATCAAAGGAGTTGCTGCCAACGTAAGTGCCAGCATTGTTATTAATTTTTTATTCGCCGTCATAGAATAAACCTCCGGGTTATTTATTTTCTTTTTTTAGCAGAATGCCATACATCGGCACCGGCATATCTAGGATTATTGCCTCGTACATATCTTCTTTTTATCTGCCATCTTGTTGGCAGCTGGCGCTTGCTGGGCAATGCCATTACTGCGTGCAACAGCAACCGGCACTGTTACCTTAATAAGATGTGTTTTTTTCCCATTGTTTTTGAATGCTTGCCAAAAGCCACGCAGATCAAACTTTGAAAGACACGCAAGTCCCTGCTTGCCAGCTTTCCACAGCATATAACCACCAACAACCGCTCCAAAAATTGTTGCTCCGCCCTTCCATGTGGTAAAAAATGAACCGGGGCAGTCAATGCTGCTACTTTATGGGTAACAATACTAGGGTTTTTTGCAGCTTCTAAGGCATCCTCGCGCGCTTGAATTGCTTGAAGACCCTTAATAAATACCCTTTCTGCCTCTTCTTGTGCTTCGATCTGTTTAAGACCTGCATCGGCAATAGCGATTACGCCCTCAGGGGTCTCTTCTGGTTTAGACCAAAAGCCCAATTTCCATAACAAGGGATAACGAACTACTTGATAATTATCACTTACTGCCTTAACTACCCCTTGAGCCTTAGCCACATCAATATGTGCTTGTGCTCGTGCTTTTGCGAGCATTAAATGTGCTTTTCTCACTTTATGTGGATTGACAAGCTCACCGGCTTGCAGCATACCGCCTACAGCCATAAGCATGGCACACGCTACTGTAATTCTCTGATTCATAGAAATATCCCCCATTCAATGCGTAATGGCTACGCATTATAACAACCATTTTAATTCTATATGAAACCTTTGTTATCCATAGAGTTTATACAGGATACATTGATTAATATAACAAGGGAGAAAAGCCTGTCAAAGCCCCTGGACCAGCTGCTCTCTTGTAATGTGCTGGCCTGTGAGTAATGCCCTTTTTAAAGCCCCCACATTCCCAACATTCCCCACGAGGCTAAATCCTTTAAGCATTCCTTGACCTATTAGATAGCTATGATGAAAATCAACCCCAAACACATCTGCCACCTCATAATCTTGGGCGCTAGCATTTAAAGGCCCGCATGAGGCAAATTTAATGCCAAAAAAGGCAGAGCTTACAATGACCGCTGCCCCGGGATATGGCTTAGTAGAGCCGGCCATATTGTGGGCTGCCACCATCCCCTGCTGCATGGCATCAGGCCACGTGCAACTTTGCATATAGATCCCCGTTAACTGATCTTTAACCCGGACACAATCACCCCCTGCATAGATACCTGGCAATGAGGTTTGCATATACTCATTAACGACAATCCCCTCAGGAGTTACTGCAATGCCTGCTTGAACGGCCAAGGCAGTATTGCCTCTAACCCCAACAGCAATAACAACCATATCGGCGTGCAGGATAACCCCACTGGCAAGCTTGACCCCTGTAAGGCGTTGTTCATCCCCCACCAAGGCTGCCACCTCTTGATTGCAATAGAGCAACCCGCCCTTATTGTGAAAAGCCTGCTCTATAACCGCCGACCCTGATTCTGGTATAAGGTTCTTTAAAACCCGGCTATTTTTCTCCACCACCGCAACCCGGAGTCCTTTACTCATTAATGCATCGGCACACTCTAATCCGCTCAGTCCGGCGCCAATGATAACCGCGCTGCCAATAGCGGGAATAGCAGCAATGATTTTCTCTGCAGAATTGAGATTATGGAAGGTAAAGACCTGAGCATACTGCCCAATCCCTTTAATAGGTGGCACAAGAGCAGATGCCCCGGTGCCAATAAAAAGCCTATCATAGGCAATAATCTGACCGTCATCTAAAACTGGACCAACAGTCCTGGGGGAGTATCTGGACTACTCGTCTGCCCAGCAGTAAGGTAATATTCTTTTGTTGAGCCAAAGTGAGGCTAAAAGTATACACTTCTTCTTGAGTTTTTATGCCAGAAACATAATCCGCTAAATGGCATTTATTATAGGGTAACTCATGCTCATCAGCAATGCATATAATCTCTGCTTGCGCATCCAGGCGCCGCAAGGTATTGATAACCGCTATGCCTGCAGCCGAACAACCGATAATAACATGCTTTGTAGCCATAAATGCGTATTCGTTATAAAAAATAAGCTATGTACACCAACGCCCCAAGTATACTCGATATCTAGGTATTTGTTTATGCCTATCACACGTTCATAACCATTATCTTGTTTTCTTTACTGCCACTTTAGTATCATTATTACTAATAGGAAACATAATGAAAACATTAGAAATGAAAAAACAATGAAAAAAACAGTGCTGCTTAGCGTTTCGCTCACATGCTTAATCATTCCGCCAATCTGCGCTCGAATATTCATTGTACAAAACAAGCTTGATGTCCCTATTTATTGCGATCTTGATTTATAATGCTTGGCTGCCACTTTCACTTCGAAACCAACTTTCCAGGACAAGTTCCTAAAGGATCTTCCCGGAGAAACAGTGGTCAATGGTACCGGATCAGCATGTGATGCTGCTTGTTATGAAAATGTTAAATTCAAAGTGGTGGGTGATCAATATCCATATACCTTCAAGATACATATTAACGGTTTTGGAGACGAGTATTTTGACCAATGCGCTAACTTGAGCTTTATTGTTTACAAAGATGGCGATAACGTTGCCGTAAATGTTTATTCCCTGGCGGATAATAACAGACTTCACGGTGTACATACAACACCTATATATGAATTTTATAGAACAATATATGATCGCTCCACGGTTTCAAAAATTATTAACAACAGTGGCATCGAGATTGGAATGAACAGTTCTGCCAAGAAAAATGGTTATGGCAAGATAGATCTAACAATACCTGCATACACGCACGGCACTGTATCTAACTTGTCGGGTGGAGCACTTGGTATCATTACCGTACCTGATGAAACCGTTGGCGCTGGCGCAATTGAATTTTTCATCAAGCGCAATAACAAAGATAATCGCTATGAGATTTATAGCATGTCTGGTGGCTATGTGCACCTGCGAGGCCCTGATGCTGCTGGCAATTGGGGCGGATCTTGTATATGGCCCTTATGCCAACTATGATTTGGTAATTGATAAGGCTGGTCTTCCTACCTTGCAGCTTTCATCATGAATGAATTGCTAATGTGCTCATATAAAAAGGAAACATATGTCATCAAAACATTCTGGCTCAAACTGCTGATAACTTCAAGTATCGTTATCCCCTGTTTCGCTCAAAATTCATTGTAGAAAATCAGCTTAATGTTCCTATTTATTGCGATCTTGATTCTCTACAACAAAAGGCTGTGATTTTCATTTCGAGACCAATTTTCCAGAATGGCCTAAAGGGTCTATCCCTCCCCACACAACCGTAGAAAACGGCACGGGGTGGGAACGTGGTGCTGCCTGCTACATGAATGTTAAATTCAAAGCGGTTGGCGACCAATTCCTATCATTTTAAAATTAATATTCCTTATAGCGTGTCAGCGCAGTGTGAAGAATTCGGCATTTTTAGTCTATGAACAAGGCAATGATGTTGTGGTCTAGATACAATACATTGGGTCCAGGGGCTATATTGATAAGGAAGTATTTAAAATAGAGCCGGGTAGAGGTGGCTTTACTGGACTTATATAAATCCCCAAACATGAATTTTATAAAACAGGTTCCACGGTTTCAAACATTGTTAACAACAGTGGTATCGAGATTAGAATGAATAGTTCTGCCAAAAGGATGGTTATGGGAAGATCAGATTTAAGAATACCTGCAAACAAGCACGGCACTGTATCTAACTTATCAGGTGGAACACTGGTATCATTAACGTACCGGATGAAACGGTTGGCGCTGGCGCAATTGAATTTTTCATCAACTCGTAATAACAAGATAATCGATACGAGATTTATAGCATGTCTGGTGGCTATGTACATCTGCGAGGCCCTGATGCCGCTGGCAATTGGGCTGATCTGGTATATGACCCCTATGCCAACTATACCTTGGTAATTGATAAAGCTGGTCTGCCTACCTTGCAGCTTTCATCATGAAAGATTCCTACCTTACCTCATAAAGGAAAAAAACCATGCAACCGATCAAAACATTCTGGATACAACTGCTGATAACCTCAAGCATCGTTACCCCCTGTTGCGCTCGAACTTTTATTGTAGAAAACCAGCTTAATGTTCCTATTTATTGCGACCTTGATTCTACAACCAAAGGCTGCGACTTCCATTTCGATACCGAGTATGAAGGATCAATACCGGCAGGAAAAACAATTAAAAATGATACTACCATAAAATGTGATTTAGCCTGTTATATGAATGTTAAATTCAAAGTAGTGGGCAGCAATATCCTTATACATTTAAAATTAATTTTACCGATCTGTACGAGCAGTGCCATGACTTAGGTTTTAGGGTATATGAAGATGGCAATAATGTTGTAGTTAAAACATATATTCTTAGTCGTAACAGTACAGAAGTTCCAACTGATGACTACATGAGAAAAGACACGACACCCAAATATGAATTTTATAGAACAATATATGATCGCTCCACGGTTTCAAAAATTATTAACAACAGTGGCATCGAGATTAGAATGAACAGTTCTGCCAAGAAAAATGGTTATGGCAAGATAGATCTAACAATACCTGCATACACGCACGGCACTGTATCTAGCTTATCAGGTGGAGCACTGGTATCATTACCGTGCCTGATGAAACCGTTGGCGCTGGCGCAATTGAATTTTTCATCAAGCGTGGTAACAAAGATAATCGCTACGAGATCTATAGCATGTCTGGTGGCTATGTGCATTTGCGAGGCCCAGATGCTGCTGGGAATTGGGCTGATCTTGTATATAATCCCTATGTCGACTACAATTTGGTAATTGATAAGGCAGGCCTTCCTACCTTGCAGCTTTCACCATAAGTCAAAAAACAAAAATTAAGGGAAATCATACATGAATACCAAACTATTTCTCCTGTGCATACTTTGCATGCACCATACACCACATTGGGCAACTGAAAAAGCACCTTCTGATCAAAATAATGCTGCTGCATCATCACTGAGCACACAAGATCAACAAGAGCTGGGCGCACTAGCACAACAGTTCCCTTCTGGTATTCAAAGGCTTATGATGGCCTATTTAGGCAAGTATCTGATCATTCCAGAAGATATTGATTATACAGATCACTGCTCCAACTATAAAGATCGCTATATAGCTGCAAATTCTGGGGGCACTTATACTGTATATTTACCAAGCATATCCCGTTTATCCTTCCAAAGCGGTTCATGGCAAGGAACATATTTAGTTGTTAATAAGGAAGTTCCTTTTCATGATACGCGAGCTTTGACCGCTGAATTTGCATCTCATGATCGAGCAGATAGTTGCCTACGTGTGCAATATTCACTTCCACACCACTATGTTGCACGTGATGAAAATGATCTACCACGAGAATTACAAGCTCCCTACAGCCCCTTATGCGCGCTTTTAGTGCCAAAAGAAGTTCCTTATGCGATTACAGCTGATAGTCAGTTTATGGCTTATGTATCTGATTTTAAAAAAGATAAAGGCGGTGTAAAAGTACGCATTGTCCAATGCGCGGTTGATCCTCATTATATGGCATTAAAACAGTTCTTTACTGCGCCTGATGCCAAAGAGGAAGATGCATTTCCTACCAACCATTTTGCAACACTAAGAGCTCAATTAAAGCTGTTAGAGAACGATGGACTGTGCAAAAAATCTGATGACACTAGTAATGCAACACAATGATTGATGCATTTAAAAACAATTCCATAGAGATTGGCTTCACATTACAGCAGATCCAGAAACTATTTGAGATGGTGAGGATGGAGCAAGATTTTTACATCAAAAGTTAATACTGAAATCTCTATACCATCCTGAAAGGACATAATGCATAACATTCGATCCACGTATATTTAAATTATTGCGCTAGATTCACAACACATGCCATAATTCACTTCACATTGATATGTCCCGAAAATCAAAGGATCTTGCTATGCAGTTATTAGTTTCATGGAAAGAGTCGCTAGCTCTCTCTGTCTACCTCGTAATTTAAAAAAAATTATTGCTAGCACTTGGTTATTATTGCAAGAAGCATACCCAATTTGGCTCAAATACTGCTTTATATTAATTGGATTATTATTAATTTTATTATATATCGATTTCAATATCTCATGCTTATTTTTTGGTGTTGACCTTCTGGAGCTACTTACACATCCATATACCTTGCTTGCTTGTTTAGCATGGCTACAGACTTATTTCACGTTATTCCTTGCATTTAGGCCATCCAAAACTCCTAAGAATTGGCACTATTTTAAACATTATCTCTTTCACCGTTGGAATGCATATGTGTTATTATGGTTTTTGGTAATACCATATCTATGGAAACTTGTATGGTTGCTTAAGTCCACCATTCTTGCACACGGCATGCTTTTAATCCCTGGCACCCCTTGGCATATCGCGCCGTATGATGTTATCACACAGCTGATACTCATAATTCTCACTGTTACATCACAATTTTATATACTTTTTTTATTAGACTCAGACGCATCTGTTACGGATGTTATAAAATCACTAAAAAGCGCATTCAAAATGGCACTATACAACTTACCTTTTTGTATGCTCATGACAGCGCTATTATTTAGCCTGTTTATGCTTTTATTCTTACCAAGATTGCTTTTGTTTTCATGGCTATATGATCAAAGCAATACGTAATCAGTAAACTATACATAACA
>CAWEPS010000014.1:0-12498 GCA_963811005.1 uncultured bacterium | reverse complement strand
CTTTAGTATTGTTCCTGGTTGATAACTTCAAGGGCATCTTCATTAGATATTTATGGCCAAAAGAGCTGCAGCACCACCATGTATACGCTTCATATCTGTCATAGATACAATCGTTTTGTTAAAATCTCTCCTTCCAAGATACGAAATTAGCGACAGGAGACGCAAGACATTAGAGAAACAGTATGGCTCTAAAACTTTACGACAATAATAACCAGCACCAAAGATGCTGTAACATATTGCATTCGAGTCATAAAAGGTGTTATTATGAGTTAAAAGTAACACTACATGTAACCTTTAACTCACGATTGAATATGGAAAAATCGGATATCCTCACTATATTACGATCCAAAGCAACCGTCTTTACCTTTAAAGAGATATTGCTTGCTACTCAAGAGGCTAAGCCCCTGCTTTTAAAAAGGCGCTTAAATTATTACGTGAAAAAGGGGGAGCTTTATCATATTAGGCGTGGGTTATACGCCAAAGATAAAAATTATGATCGATTAGAGCTTGCAACCAAAATATTTACCCCTTCCTACGTAAGCTTTGAAACAATTCTCATGCAAGCTGGGGTGGTATTTCAACACTACTCCACTATTTTTGTTGCAACATATCAAACCAAGGAGATTGCTTGTGATAGCCAGAATTACTCATTCAAAAAGATTAAAGATACGATTCTTATTAATAATGCTGGTATCGAAAAAGAGGAGCATATTCTGTAGCTAGTAAAGAACGGGCATTCTTGGATCTGCTGTATCTTAATAAGGATTATTACTTTGATAATCTATCACCATTAAATTTTGATAAAGTAATAGCCCTATTGCCTATCTACAATAACCAACGAATGGTCAAAAAAGTTCATAGCTATTTTAAAGATTTTCACGCTAACAGGAGCATGCCATGATGCTCGATACAGCTCTGCATAAAAGTATCCTCATTCACATATTAAAAGATGTTTACACCGATGCAACAATAGGACCGCTTTTAGGCTTTAAGGGTGGTACAGCTGCTTACCTTTTTTATGATCTTAACCGTTTTTCCGTAGATTTGGATTTTGACTTGCTTGATTCATCCAAAGAAAAATATATTTTTGAGCGAATGAAACAGATTCTTGAAGAACACGGCACCCTTAAAGAGTCTTCTGAGAAAAGATACACTCTTTTTTTTAGACTCGTATACAAGGACAATGCTCAAAATATTAAAGTAGAGATTAACCGTAGAGATTTTGGTTCAAGATATGAGGTTAAATCTTATCTTGGCATCCCTATGAAAGTAATGGTTAAAGAAGATATGGCCGCTCACAAAATGGTGGCTATGGTTGAGCGTATCGGTAAAGCAAATCGAGATATTTTTGATACCTACTTTTTTTTGAAAAATAATTGGCCTATCAATCAAGATATTATCAAAAAAAGAACCGGTCTATCAATGCATGAGTTTTTAACACAATGCATCAAGAAACTTGCTTCAATGAGTGATCGCGGCATATTATCTGGACTGGGCGACTTACTCGATGCAAAGCAAAAACATTGGGTTAAAAATAAGCTACGCACAGAAACCATTTTTTTGTTGCAACTAAAACTTGAACATTATCCCAAATCCCCACATGCCTTCTTGTATTCATATGATGATGGTGGAAATATTTTTGATCCCAATGGCTTGGGCTCTCATTTTTAATAAAAATATCAGCCTGGTGGCATCTACCATCAGCACCTATCACCCGCACAAGCTATTATTCATTTTGATACGCCATGCAGTGAGGATTTCTTGGACAAGTTCCGTGTCGCCTTAGAAGAGAAAATTCGTCAATATGCCAGTCAAAATAGCATGGATAAACAAACAGGTGCCCAAAATGCGCATGCCATAATGGGAGTTAGGCGAGGCAATACTCTTCACTTTAGTGCTTATTTGAGTAAGCAAGAGTTTCAAAAAATTATTGATGAATTAAATCAGCATTTTGATCTTTAGCTTGAACATCCTTGAGTAGGTTATGTAGATTTCCCCACACATAATGAATGACAATTCCTGCAGTATTTCCAGAAAGGCGTTCCGCTACTGCAGCAAGCACAACACTGCGTTGCGCCCCACATGCACGCAATGTTTCTCCCACCACATGATGTTTACTCGTATCTGTAACTTTTGCCTTGAGTAACGTATATACATTATGTTGGTATATATTGTTGATATAAGGATCAGCACCCTTGTGCAAGAGTTTTGTTACAAGAGGGATACAATTAACTGAGTAAAAATAATCAGACCCTACCAGCAGATTAAGAGCGGTCTGTTGCTCTTGGTGATCTTGCGCATTAACGTCGATACCTGGGTAATCAAGCAGGAGCTGGGCACAGTGCATAGCATTGAGCACTCTCTTGCAATCGACAGCGCCTGCTGTATGTTCTGGGTGTATGACCTTAGGGTTAATGGCATTATGCACGAGTGTCCCACCATTATGCTGCAATGTAGTACCTGCTGGTTTTTGTGCAAGCAGCTTTGCCACTAATTCTGGATTACCTGTACATACAGCATTCATGAGAGGATCAAGGTTTTTTTTGGGTGATTTTTTGCACAAGAAATCTAATGCTATACAACAGCTATGTGTTTCACGAAAAATATTATCATAATCAGGCACGATGAAATGACGATCTTCAGCATGAAACGTGCGCATCATATAATCTGGCTCTGCCATTTCTTGTTGAATGGGTGCAGCTTGTGCTTGAAGTGTTGCCTGCACGCGCGCCTGCGCTGCTTTCATAACCTGATCTGATGGTGGATTCTCCAATGATGTTTCCGCAGCCTGGATGCCTGCTGCAATAATAAATGCGCTGATTACTATTGTTTTCATACAATGTTCACGTTCAAAAGTATGATCAAAAAATCAGCGCCATTTTCCAATGACAATGGCGCTGCTACAATCTAATAGTCCAATGTAGGTTTTAGGGGTTGAATAGAGCGAGCGATTACTTATTGTTGGCATTTGACAATGCTTCTATCAAACGTTTTTGCTGAAATTCAATCGTTTTACGCAATAACTGCTCTGCACGAACAAGCATAGCCTTTTCCTTATCGGTGCTACCGAGTAATAAATGCCATACTTGTGAACTTTGCTGCGCACTCTTTGTGCATGCTTGTGTAAACTGAGTAAGCGTATCTAAAAAAGCTTTATGTTCAGGTTTGTCCTTTAACTTATCAGCGATCAGAGTGTTAACCTTCTCTAAGCCCGCAGCTGCCTCTGCCGTTCTATTTTCAGTCAAGCTTATCTCTTGATTATTCAATTCTTTCACACCAGCAATAGCACTTAAAAGCTGCGCATCATTTTTAATCACGGATAATGTATGTGGTCCCACCTCGAATAATCGAAAGCAATAGCCCCATACCTCATTAACAGTTTTAAAATAGCTTTGGAGTCAGAGGGTCTGCCCTCTGTGATTTCAACATTGTTGGTATCCCATCAGCTATATCTACCAACTCACCGATCTCTTGCTCTGACAAGCCAGAATCTCTACTGACTGCTTGAGCTACCCACGATATACTCAATGTAGTTGCAGCAAGCCTTGATACGCCTGCAGCCATATCAAAGCACCGGTCAACATGAATCAACTTTTCTTGCGTACCATTGGTTGGCTTTGTCATAGCCGGTGTTAACAATAACGCCACAGACAATGCCACTTTTTTTATCTGCCTACTGTTCATCATGCGTATCCTTTTTAAGTAAAAGTTTAATTAAAATTAGGTGCATTATAGCATGTATAGGCGATAGAGCCAGGCACAAGATATCATCTCTTTAATGTCTTGGGCTTATTAAGATCCTTTTGCTGTAGTATAAGTCCCGGCTTGATAGGCTTGATGACACGTTGAGCACTCATCTTTTTTGCCGCAGGCATAGTGCTGACTGCCTTGGCTGTAACTGCTTTTTTCAACACTTTAGGTTGCACTGGTTTTTTTACGGGCACTATTTTTTTTGGCACAGTGATTTTTGGCGCGACCTTTTTTGGCACACTAATGTTCTTGGGTTGCGGTGCTGCTTTTTTAAGGGAAACTTGCTGAGCCGGTTTTTGCACCAATGGTTTTTTGATCACCACAGGATTTTTTTTAGTGGCAGGATTTAGGGCCTTTGGTACAACTATCTTTTTAGGCGCTACCTTTGGTGCTGCTTTAATTTTCCATTGAGCCTCTTTGGTAGCCTTAAATTGGGCTGCTGCCATAGAAGGATTGGCCAGGCTCTTGGCTGTTGGTTTATAGGGAACCGCTTTTTGACCCTGCCAATAGACATAGCCCTTATGCTGATCGCTCCATACATATGCTTGTGATTTTGGTGTGGCTGATACTGGCGTAAGCTGCTTTTTTTGTGGCGTCGTTACTACTTTTTGCCCCGCCTTCTGCCAAAAAAACAGGCCCCGCGGTAATGGCTTGTTAGGACGATCAGGATGCACATAGGCAAGGTGGGCACCCACTTTGCGGGTATAGGCTGCGTCCTTAAATTGCGCTACTGGCACCCACACCACCTCTTGGCCTTGTTGGGCTTGTATAGCCTTAATCGCTTTAACGCCTGCTTCTAGCTTAGCATATTCTTGTGGCGTAATAAGGTTTGTTGCGGTAACCAGATCCAATAAGAACATCTCTTTAATACTCAATGCCGGCTTGCCATTCTCATCAACCTGCTGTTCTTCTGGTTTAAGTTTCTCTACCCATTCGGTGGTATACAGATAATTGACTAAGGCATTTAAAAATGGATCACCTCTAATAACAGTCATAAAGGGCAAGTCTAGTACGCTGGTTTGCGCAAATTCTATTATCGGCTCTGCAAACAGTTCCGGTGCCTGCTCTATATATAAAATATCGGTGCAATATTTTGTGTTCTTGGCGTCAGTGAAAAAAATAGTAAAGAGATCATCATGCAGATTTACTACTACATGCGACAGCGTGATTTTGTTGCCCTGATTATCGGGGGTGCCATGCTCATCATTAATCAATGTTAGTTGTTCGATATAAAAATATTTGCTGAATGGATTGACTGCTCCCAATGTTTGGGTAAAAAATTGCGTGAAGGTGCTTGTTGTTTCTAGTGATTTAATTTTATGGAGCGCAACAAAGGGAATCATAGATATAAGAGCTGGCGGCGCTAGCTCTGGCTTGCTATTCAATTGTACTGGTACTGCGATGGTAGCAGGATAAAGCACAATAGCCTCTGCATCATTAAAAACATACGGCTGCTTTGTTTGTGCATGCTGTATCGCAGACACATTGCTGATGACATGAATCTTATCATTTAATGGTACCAGACGAAAATTAATACCCGCTGGATCTTTAACCATCGGCAATACCGAAACACCCCATGGATCATTGCCTCCCATTATTCTTGGTGAGGCAGCAGTGCCTATCTCTTTCAATTCTGCATCATTATACCGGTAAGGCAGTGTTGCATGAGCAGGCGTGATTCTGCGAATTATATCAAAAAAACGTTTATAGTCTTCTTCATCGGCTGGAATCGGGGTACCCGCCAAACACATACGTATGCTATTAAAATTTTCATATTTTACTGATGAGCTGGTTACCGAGCCAGCAATAATAGTAAAATATGCTTTAGATAGATCTGATCGCACTGTATTATTTTCACTCAGTAAGATAGTCGTGTAGGGCATGAGCAGATTAAGATCACCACCATAACAGGTTGAATAGTTAAAGATATTTACGTTAATTGAGGTAGAAAGAAATTGTAGTAATTTTTTAAACTGCACTAATGATAGCCCGGCTATATAGATATCTTCTAAGGCGCTCTCTTTTGCCATTCTTACTTCAGTCGCACTCATCACGCCTCTTGGATACTCGCCATGACCAGCTACTATAATATTAAAAAAACCAAACAAGGGATCTTGCCCGTGCACAAAGATCGTTGCAAGGTGTGCGTTGACATCGCCCATTGAGACATTGGATGCACCAAAGTGTGCTATTCGCTCTAATTCTTCTAACGAAGTCTGCCTTCTGGTAAATTGATTAACATCAATTTTCTCAAGATGATCAACTGCCAGACCTAAGACCATTTCCAGTGGACTATACTGTTGCGCAACTTGACTGATAGCTTTTCTAAAAGCAGGCGAATCGTATTCTTTTATCATCTTTTCTTTATAATGACGCGGAATAAACAGATACAGATCATGCTGCGCTGTTGCGTATACATCCCACACCGCATCAGTAATGATAATTTTTTTTATCTGCTCGTCTATGATAGCAATGTCTGCTTTGGTTTTAGGATCAGCTTCTGGTGACACAACGGTGGGTACATGTTGCCATCGTAAAAAATTATACAATGTATGACGAGACACAATAATAGGATATGCCTGCTGGCATACAGCAACCGCAAAACCTCCCGTCATGGCTTGCCACCCACCCTCTTCTGAATCATCGAGAATAATAATAAGATCATGCAAGCGTGATTCTGATCCTAAAGATTCAGCACCTATCAATACCATACTCAGTACTAGTGCGCGTATTATTTTTTGCATAGACTACCCCTTTGTTACTCAATGATCTTAACCCGGATCAAAATCCTTCAATTTTACTTTCACTCTAAAAAACTTTGATTCGTGAAAACAAGAGATGGTAGTATTGCATTTTTACACAACCTATACATAGAATTATTGACACTAGTATGCTCATTATAAATTGTTGAGGTGAATAGTATGAATCGTTGCTGTAGTATGCTTTCTATCGTGATGCTTATGCCGGTGTGGATCAATGCAACTGAGAAAAAGGCAGAGGCCGCTCATATACAACAAATTCCACCGTTTGCATCTCATGTAATGCTGATTTTTTTAGATGATTCTGAAACTGAGCTTGAGTCTATCGGCAAAGAGGCGCTTGTAGCACTGTATCAAAAAGCAGCTCCCATTCTTATCTCTAGCCGCCTTTTAAAAACAGTTCTTTTCAATAGCCTAACAGCCGCCACACAACAGTTTGTTGCCTATCAAACAGCCATGGAAACAACGCCTAAGCAAGATCCTGCCTATAAAAAATATAATCATGTTATTGCGGGGTATAAAAAATTTTATGCCGAGCTCCAAAACTATGTGGACACAATCAACCAAACACTCGCCACCTTAATCACATCATCCACCGCTACTGCATCCGAGCAAGATGCCATCATTGATCGCCTCAATAAAGAATTCCCGCATGAAAAAAGCATCGCCATAACCACCAAAGCGAAGTTAGCATATATACGGTCATTAGCACGATTTAACCCAGATGAGTGGATCATACGCATGATACCCAATACTGATGATGGCCTTATGCTGCTGATCCCACAAAATTATATGCCCAAGATCGCATCAAAACCACCAACGACCGAGTCATTTTCTGAGCAAGAATTAATCTTGGGACTTAAGATCGATCATATGCCCGTTATTAAACCTGATGCCTTATTCAAACTACTTGGGCCATTGCAAGCGCACAAGAATCCTGATTATTTTATGCGTGGAATATGGAATAATGGTACCAGCGGCCTCTTTATAACACGCAAAGAGTTAAGCGCCCTAAAAATACCCCGTGAGGCAATGCCCCAATGGGCACTGTATATGAATGGTCATGGCACCATTAAGGAAGAAATTGTTAGCTTACAACCGCAACAGTTTAGCCAATGGCTCAATTTCCTAGAAACACAGATCGAAACCAAATTGCTCTATTACTGGTCATGTTATGCAGCAGGAACCAATAGCCAACTACTATTCCACGATGAACAACGAGGCATCGATAGAACCTTTTCATATGCTATTGTAAGCGGAGCTGCCCCGGAAGCAGTCCTGTATGCCCATGCCGACCTAGATTTCGCTTTAGAAAAATTTTCACGAACCGATATTGATTTTACTCATAAAAGCCTAGCACTGAAAATTCACCTTAACTTCAATAATTTTGTACAAACAATCACAACGGCTGATACCATCGATTTCTTGGCGCTCAGTAATCAACTTTATCCTATAACAACAGCTGAACCATCTCATGGCGCCTCAACACAAGCGGTTATGCTCCGCAGGCTCAGCCAAGTAAAGTTACCGGGCATTCCATGGTTCAACCTTATAGATAGTGACCATATAACGGTTTCATTAGGTGAAAAGCTTGCTCTCTCTCGTGACCCAACAAAGCCTTTAAACATCTCCACATTTTTTGGTACCAAAAACGAATCGCTCAAGCCCCGCATTGTATTGTTATACACACAGCTTATTCCTTTTGAACTGATTATACCAACTAAGCAGATACCTGTGTTTGCATCTATGGTACCAGGAGCGGCAATGCATATATTCCAAAAAATATCTGTGCCACAAGCTACATTGCTCAGCACACTTATTCAACAATTTACGCGCCCCGCACATGAGGAACGTTTACAAAAAATATATTGGATCAAAAAATTGACCATAACAATCTTAGTTCCCACTGCCAAGTCTCATGAGCATGAGCTACAAGCGCTCTATCAAGAATACCATCGCATACAGGAAGAAATACCTAATTTGAAGTATGAACTTGCCGTTCAATCATCGGACAAACATATGAAACAGATGCTATCACGCGACATAAAAAATGCATACGCACAATTGCAAAAAATACCTCAACTGATCGCTGCGTACTACGATAAAAAAGTTGTTCATCTCACCGATCTTATTATTGATGCAACAGAACCTTCTCCTACAATTTTTTACACCAGAGATGGCATGTTATACCAGGCAACTCAGTATCTTTCAATAGAAGATTTACGCGAGAAAAAAATTAACCAAGACTATCGCCCGCTATGAAAAACTTATTCAAGACGATAAAGGATTACAGCGTGAACAAGCATTGCATCAACAGATTATGCAGATCAAGCATGCTCAAGAAAAAAACTGCTCAGGAGGCAAGAAGAGCAGAAAAAAAGTGATCGAGTCACATCTGCTCTAGCATAGGCTCTAGTAAGCGCGTCTATAATAGATACCAAAGCAGAGCAAGAGCACCATAGCCAGTAGGCTAAGTACTACAACATAACTAAAGGCAAGAACAACTGAATAATAGGTCCACAATGATCCTATAAGTATATTAGCAACCAAGGATGCAAAACCCTCTCCTGCCTGGAGCAAACCAAAACCTAATCCACGAATAGGTGTGGGCAGCATATCCGCTGCACATGCCTTTTTAAGTGTCGTGACTGGAGCAGTACTCATAGCCGATAGCGCAAAAATAAGCGCACAATAGCTTAACGATGCGTGTGGTATCATTAATAACCATGCAGTTATTGCAAGCGTACCACAGCCTACAATAGCCAAGAGCACACTGCGATTGATATAATCGCTGACCAAACCAAGAATAAACTCGGCACATGATCGTACACTATTAAAAATTGCATACAGTAGAACAATCAGTTGCGCACTGCGCGCTATGCTACCTGTCTGCAAAATTTCTTGAGCACGGGCAATCAATAGTAGCTTATTGAAACTTCCAACATCAAAAATAAAAACAATAACCAAAAAAATAAGAAATGACCGTGGTAGCATTTTAATATCCTGCCACCAGTCAGATTGCAACCACTGTGCGTTTTTCCTGTACATACACATCCTGTGTTAAAAATATAATCGCCAACACAGATAAAACGCCAGGAATGAATGAGATAAGAAAAATAGGCGCACTGAAACCACACCCGCCAAGACAAATGCAACCAAAGGGCCTATGAGTGCGCCTAAAGTATCCATGGCACTTTTTAATCCAAAGGCACGCCCATAATATGCTGGCTCTACCGTGGTTGCAATAACCGCATCACGTGGTGGTTCGCGTAGCCCACTTCCCGTGAATGATAGTATCCGGTAACAGAGCACCCCCCATACCGAATGCGTAAATCCAACCAACGCTGAAAAACAGCAGACATTGCATAGCCCACTGCTATTAGTGGTTTTTTGCGCTGTAAATGATCGCTCACAAATCCTGCTATCAAACGCAAAAAAGCAGCAAATGCATCCGTCAGGCTCGATATAATACCAAGAAAAAATGGCGCTTGTGCCGGGCCTACAAACTGCGTTACCAAAACAGGAATAAGCGACACCGTCATTTCATGGCTAAAGTCGCTAAAAAAACTTGCAATACCAAATCCAAAAACTTTTTTGATCCACTCTTTCATAGCCACTCTTTAGCATATGTGCATAAGTTTTGGTACAACTGTAGCTCTTGCATGACGTACAATGCAAGACTTTACATATTTTAGAATGGGCTATGTACTATGGTGCCTAGAGCATTTGAGAAGGCAAGATAGGCCGAGAAAGCTATACCTGGCTCCTGCCAAAACAGGCCAAAAACTCTTTATTTCCATCTGAACCCTGAATTGGCGATTCTATAACTCCCTCCAGCTTAAATCCGTAAGCCTGTATGCCGGTCGTTACCCGCTCTATCACCTGCTCGTGTATAGCCGGATCTTTGATAATGCCACCGCGGCCCACATCCTGCTTGCGCGCTTCAAATTGAGGCTTGATGAGCGTTATGAGCATGCCGCCCGGTTTGAGCACCGCACATACGGCATCCATAACTTTTAAAATGGAGATAAACGATAGGTCTAAGGTAACCAGATCAACCTGTTGGCTGAGATTGCTCACTGCTCGCAGATTAGTGCGCTCCATAACAATAACCCGTGCATCATTGCGTATTTTTTCATGCACCTGGCCATAGCCAACATCAATGCCATATATTTTTTTGGCGCCACGCTGGAGCAAACAATCAGTAAAGCCGCCCGTTGAAAGGCCTGCATCCATAATGGTAAGGCCGGTGACATCTATGCCAAAATGATCTAATGCCTTTTCGAGCTTGAATCCTGCACGGCTCACATACTTAGGCTGCTCAAGGGCAAGATCAAGCAGCGCATCATCAGCTACCGCAGTGCCAGGCTTGGTGACTATTTTGCCATCAACCTTAACTTTGCCTTGCATAATCCAGCTTTGAATTTGCTGGCGGCTATAGGTTGGATGACGATCGGCAATAAGATATCTAATCGTTTTTTTGTGCTCATACGTATTTAGTATACATATATTCTAGCCAGAACAAAGCTCATTAAGCTCCAATACTGTTTTTGATATAGGATAGCCAAAATCTTCTGCAAGCCGATTTTCATCAAGCAACAGTTTACGCAATGGTAATGCCACAAAAACATGATCCGCTGTTTTAATCGTAATCAGGTCGGTGGCAACACTTTTATGGAGTGCCTGGCGCAATGATGTTAAGGTAGAAACGGGCACACCATTAATCTGAGTAATGATAAAGCCGGCTCCCAATGTGCGCAGCTGCTGCGTATATGATCCGGGTAATAGATGGGTGATGACTAACACTGGTTTTGTTTTGTTTTCTGGATCGGTATAATAGATCAGCTCGGGAGCGTGTGGCCCCAGAAGCGGAAAATGATTATCGACCAGCTGCATAATAACCATTCCACCAATAACATCATACTCTATATTTTCATAATGAGGATACATTTTACGAATCGGATATGGCTCTGTCATAGCAAATATAAAATGCGTCTCAATACGTTTGCCAGATCGATAGAGCAGTATGCTCACTTCATCCCCCAATATGTAATCGAGAGACAAGGTCATTGAGCGTGATTTTTTCATCGGCTCCAGGGAACTACAACATCACCAAACATATTGACAGGAAAGCCGTTCAGCGCATAGAGCATGTCCCCTCTAGCACGCCAGCTTTTTCAAAGAGGGAATCCTTAAATACTTTTCCTATGTAGACACCTGCCGGTTCAGGATTGCCAGAAAAAAGCGTGCCAAATCACGAGTAGCATAATTAAATTGCATGCCTAATGCTTCCCGCCGGATCAAGGCAGGTTTATATAAATCTTTCAAAATGATTTTCAGCTCATTAATAGGAATAGCAAATCCCACATTTTGTGCTCCTTGCATTGTAGCGATGGTCACCCCAACCACATGCCCCTTATCATTAATGAGTGGACCACCAGAATTGCCCAAGTTGACTGGCGCTGTAATTTGAATAAAAGAATAACCGGTATTAGCTTCACGGCCACTCACCACACCCGTGGCGCTCTTTCATGCTGTAGTGGCCTAGTGGATAGCCGAGCACTAATACCTCATCAGTGCGGCGTACCGTATCAGAATCTCCCAATGGCAGTGGAAGAATATCCATATGCCGCTTTAAAAAATCAAAATCTTCATCGCGCAAACGGAGCAATGCCAAATCTCTATCCGGACAAAAGCCAATAACATCTACAAATAGTGACTGCTTACCCAAAGCTGGTACATAAATATAAATTATGGTTGCCTCATTAATCACATGCGCATCAGTGATAATATGCCCCAGCGTATCTATAAAAAAGCCAGTGCCGCGACTTTCATAGGAATTTTTAATGGTATACGGCTCCAACCAATTAAATTGCGCTATTTGTGCCACCACCTGCACCACTGAGTTTTGCATGGCATCTTGCATATCAGCCCAACTGTGATGCACGCCTGTTCTCTTGGCCATGGTTTAAAGCTCCTTTTTTTAAAA